>DASWPR010000095.1:0-5695 GCA_036398455.1 Dokdonella sp. | reverse complement strand
GTTCTCGAGCTTCACGCGGAACATCGTGTTGGGAAGGGTTTCGAGGATCGACCCTTCCATCTCGATGACGTCGTCTTTGGACATTGTTCCCTTGGGGCTGAGGGGCCGGAAGGCCCAGAAAGGCGCGCGATTCTGCCACGTTAGGGCGGCCACAGGAAGCAAAGCCGCCGATTGTGCCTTTTTCGGCCATGGCCGTGCGGATCGCCGCGACGAAAGGGAGCGGGTGCGGCCGGGCTGTTTCAGGCTCCGCGGCGGGACAAGGAACGCATCGCGGCGGCTGCGCTTCCCGCCCGGCAGGCGCGCTTTCAGCGCGTTGGCGTGACGCCGGGTGCGGCCAGTTCGCACGGCCGGATGGGCGCGAAGCGGTCGCGCCAGGAGCCCTCGATGTCCTGCTCGCAGGTCAAGCGGGCGACCCGTGCGCAAAAGTCCGCGCGCGGCAGTTCGAGCGCGCCGAGGGTGAACAGATGATCCGATGCGACTTGTGCATCCAGCATCGGAAATCCCCATGAGCGCAGCGCGTGGGCAAGACCGAGCAGGGCGACCTTGGAGCCGTTCGGTGCCGCGCTGAACATCGACTCGCCGAAGAACATGCGGCCGATGGCGACGCCGTAGATGCCGCCGACCAGGCGTTCGTCGTCCCAGACTTCGACCGAATGCGCGTGGCCGAGCGCATGCAGCCGCTGGTAGGCAGCCAGCATGTCGGCCGTGATCCAGGTGCTCGGCTGATGCGCGCGCGGCGCAGCGCAGGCGCGCATGACCTCGGCGAATGCGCTGTCGGCGCGCAGGCTCCATCTGCAGCCGCGCAGCCAGCGCGCGAGCCGGCGCGGCACGTGCATGGCGGCGGTGTCGAACACGGTGCGCAGGGATGGCGACCACCATAGGATCGGCTGGCCGGCGGAAAACCACGGGAAGATGCCGTGCCGATACGCGGCCAGCAGCCGTTGCGGCGAAAGATCGCCGCCGGCGGCGAGCAGGCCGTCCGGATCGCGCAATGCGCGCTCGACCGGCGGAAATGCGGTGGGATCGCCTGCGTCGAGAAAGGGCAGGCGGATCACTCGCGCTCCGCGTACGGGGAGTGCTCCAGCAGGTCGTCGCGATAGCCGTTCAGTGCGTGCGCTTCGCGCGCCAGCGCATCGGCGATGGCGTCGCGAAAACGCGGATCGGCGATCCAGTGGAATGAGCGCGTGCGCGTCGGCAGGAAGCCGCGTGCGAGCTTGTGCTCGCCCTGCGCGCCGGGCTCGAAGGCGTTCAGGCCCTCGCGCAGGCAGTAGTCGATGCCCTGGTAGTAGCAGGCTTCGAAGTGCAGTCCTTCGATCTGTTCGATGCAGCCCCAATAGCGGCCATAGAGCGTGCTCGCACTGCGCAGCATCAGCGTGCCGGCGACGAGTCCGCCATCGCGCCGGCACAACACGGCGACGACGCGGCGCGGCATCGTGCGGCCGAGGTGGCGGAAGAAATCCAGGGTCAGTGCAGGATAGTTGCCCTTGTCGTCGAAAGTGGCCAGGTAGAACGCATGCAGCGCCTGCCATTCGTCGTCGTTCATCTCGTCGCCATGGCGCAGTTCGCAGCTGACCCCGGCACGCGCGACGCGGCTCCTTTCCTGTCGGATGTTCTTGCGCTTCTTGTGGCTGAGCGCGCCGAGGAATGCCTCGAAATCGTGCCAGCCGCCCTTATCGGCGGGGCGATTGCGCCAATGGAACTGCCAGTCGAAGCGCGCCAGCCAATCGCTGCGGTCGAGCACCGCGGCATCCGCATCGATGGAGAAATTCAGATGCGCCGACGACAGCCCGAGACGCTCGGCTTCGCCGCGGATGGTTTGCACCAGTGCGCTGCGCAGCGCCTCGGCGTCCGTGCCGCATCCGGCCAGCAGGCGCGGGCCGGTCACGGGGGAGTAGGGCACTGCGCAGAGCAGCTTCGGGTAGTAGTCGAGGCCGTGCTGCGCATAGGCGCTGGCCCACGACCAGTCGAACACGAACTCCCCGTGCGAGTTGCCTTTCAGGTACAGCGGCGCCGCCGCGACGAGGCGGTCTTCGTCGTCGTACAGGCCAAGATGATGCGGCCGCCAGCCGGTGCGTGCGCCGATGCAGCCGTGCCGTTCGAGGCCGTCGAGGAACGCGTGGTCGAGGAACGGATTGTCGTCCGGCAGCAGCGCGTTCCAGGCGCCGGCGTCGATGTCGCGCAGGCGCGGATGGAAGCGCGCGCGCAGACTCAATTCCGTTTCGCGCATGCTAGGACCTGTCGTCATATCCAGTCAGCCGCGCCGGAGCCGGTGTGTTCGCAGGACGAGGAAGAGTGAGGGAGTGGATGCCGATCCACGACCGAGCGATGACGAAGTCCTGTGGACACACCGGCTCCGGCCCTTCGGGTTGACCCGCAGAGGCCGCCATGCGGCAGCACGCCGCTGGAACAGGCAGCCAGCCTGTTCCAGCGGCGCACTCCCACCTGGCAGCCTCTGCGGGACAACGCGGCCAACTGGATATGACGACAGGTCCTAGATCTTGTCGAGGAACTTCTCGGCATCCAGCGCCGCCATGCAGCCGAAGCCGGCCGAGGTCACGGCCTGGCGGTAGACCTGGTCGGCCACGTCGCCGGCGGCGAACACGCCCGGCACGCTGGTCGCGGTCGCGCCGCCGTGCAGGCCGGTCTGGATGTTGATGTAGCCGTTGGTCATCTCGAGCTGGCCGTCGAAGATCGACGTGTTCGGCGTGTGGCCGATCGCGATGAACGCGCCGTGCACCGTGATGTCCTGCGTCGTGTTGTCCTCGATGCTGCGCAGGCGCACGCCGGTGACGCCGGCGTCGTCGCCGAGCACCTTCTCGACCGCGTGATTCCAGATGATGTCGACCTTGCCTGCGCGCTGCTTCTCGAACAGCTTGTCCTGCATGATCTTCTCCGCGCGCAGCTTGTCGCGCCGATGCACCAGCGTCACCTTGCGGCAGATGTTGGACAGGTACAGCGCTTCCTCGACCGCGGTGTTGCCGCCGCCGACGACGGCGACATCCTGGTCGCGGAAGAAGAAGCCGTCGCAGGTCGCGCAGGCGGATACGCCGCGGCCCTTGTAGTGTTCTTCCGACGAGATGCCGAGATATTTCGCCGTCGCGCCGGTCGCGATGATCAGCGCGTCGCAGGTGTACTCGCCGCCGTCGCCCTTCAGGCGGAATGGCCGCTGCGTCAGATCGGTGCTGTGGATATGGTCGAACACCATTTCGGTATTGAAGCGCTCGGCATGTTCGGCCATGCGCTTCATCAGCGCCGGTCCCTGCAGACCTTCGACGTCGCCGGGCCAGTTGTCGACATCGGTCGTCGTCATCAGCTGGCCGCCCTGGGCAAGCCCGGTGATCAGGGTGGGCTTCAGGTTGGCGCGCGCCGCGTACACGGCAGCGGTGTAGCCGGCAGGACCGGAGCCGAGAATGATCAGACGCGAATGCTTGGCAGTGCTCATTGAGAACCTTTGGGGGGCGCGACGCCTGCAGCGCAAGCGATCCGGGGTTGTGGAGATAGGCACGGCCGAGGTCGAACGCAATGACCTACAAGTCGTGCAGACCTTCCCATATAATCCTGGCCGCCTGCAGGGCGACCATCTTTGATGTTTTCTTCCGACGCCGGTGCTTCCAGTGGTGCCGCCGGCGAACCTGATCCCCGTCTGCTTCCGTGTGCCGCATTGCGGCGTGCGGGTGCGCGGGGAACCCGGAGAATGGAGGGAACGCGCGCGCGATTCAAGGCGTGCCGCGACGATCTTTCTGGCCCGTCCGCGGACTTTCCCAAACCGCTCCTCTGAGGATTTTTCGAAATGCGTATCGGTGTCCCCTCCGAAACCAAGACGCTGGAAGGTCGCGTCGCCCTCGTTCCCGCCGCCTGCGCCGATCTGGTGCGCCGCGGCCACGACGTGTTCGTCCAGGCCGGCGCCGGTCTGAAGAGCGGTTTTCGCGATGAAGAGTACGCGCGCGTCGGCGTCAAGCTGGTGCCGACCGCGAAGAAGCTCTACGAAGTCGGCGAACTGATCGTCAAAGTAAAGGAGCCGATCGCCGGCGACCTCAAGCTGCTGCGCAAGCATCATCTGCTGTTCTGCTACCTGCATCTGGCGCCGGAGCCGAAGTTGACCAAGGCCCTGCTCGACATCGGCCTGACCGGCATCGCGTTCGAGTCGGTCGAGGAAGCGGACGGTTCACTGCCGCTGCTGGCGCCGATGTCGATCATCGCCGGTCGCATCGCGACGCAGATCGGTACGCATCTGCTGCATCAGCCGGCCGGCGGCAAGGGCAAGCTGCTCGGCGGCCTGCCGTCGACCGAGCGCGGCAAGGTGGTGGTGTTCGGTGCCGGTGCTGCCGGTCGCAATTCCGCGGAACTCGCCGCGGCGGCCGGCGCCAATGTGGTCGTGTTCGAAAAGCGCCAGGATCGCCTGCGCGAGATGATGAATCTCGGCCCCAACGTGACCGCGCTGTATCCGTACGAGGAGACGGTGGCCAAGGAAGTGAAGAATGCCGACCTGGTCATCGGTGCGGTCTTGATCCCGAGCGCCAAGGCGCCGCATGTCGTCACGCGCGCGATGGTCAAGTCGATGGAACCGGGCAGCGTGCTCGTCGACATCTCGATCGATCAGGGCGGCTGCTTCGAGACCTCGAAGCCGACCACCTACGCCGATCCGACCTACCTGGTCGACGGAGTCATTCATTTCTGCGTGACCAACATGCCGGGCGCCGTGCCGCAGACCTCGTCGCAGGCGATCTGCGCGGCGATCCTGCCGTACGTGCAGCGTCTGGCCTCGGACAAGAACTGGAAGAAGTTCGAGCCGCTCAAGCGCGGCATCAACGTCGAGGGCGGCAAGATCGTGCATCCGGCGCTCAAGCCGGCCTGATGCTTCAATGCCTTGCAGGCGATATTTGGGGTAGATTGTAAGGGTGGCCCGCGTCCTGAAACCTGCAAAGCCGACCCCCAAACTCAGTGAGCAGTGGCACAAGCGCCTGCGCGAAGCGGCGTTTCTGCTGCTGCTGCCACTGGCGATCTACCTGTTCGCCTGTCTGCTGACCTACAGCCAGAACGATCCCGGCTGGTCGCATGCGGGCGACCCCGCGCGCGACATCCAGAATTTCGGCGGCGCGTTCGGCGCCTGGATTGCGGACCTGGCGTTCTTCCTGGGCGGCATCGTGGCCTATACGGTGCCGCTGCTGCTGCTGGTCGTCGGCGCTACCGTCCTGCGCGGCGTTGCGGCCGAGGAGCGCTCGCCGCTGGAACCGACGCTGCGCCTGGTCGGCTTCGTCGCCTTCTTCATCGCCGCGCCGGCGCTGGCGTATCTGCACTGGAGCGGCCCGACCATCCTGCCGGCGGGTGGCGGCGGCGTGCTTGGCCGCTCGATCGGCGGCAGCCTGATGCATACGTTCGGCTCGCACGGCGCCGGCCTGTTCCTGCTTGCCTTGCTGCTGGTGGCGATCACGCTGGCGACCGGACTGTCCTGGTTCAAGCTGATGGACGGCATCGGCCGCTTCCTGCTCGGCGCGGGGGCCGGCGTCGCTACGAAGATGCGCAAGGCCGAGGACTGGAACGCCGCGCGCGAGGCGCGTGCCGAGCGCGAGGTCGTGCGCAAGGTCGATACCGTCAAGCAGTCCAAGCGCGAGCCGATCAAGATCGAGCCGGTCATCGCGCCGATCGAAAAGAGCGAGCGCGCGCAGCGCGAGACGCAGATTCCGCTGTTCTCCGG
>DASWPR010000094.1:0-3146 GCA_036398455.1 Dokdonella sp. | reverse complement strand
GTCGTACTCGTCCGCCTCGATGACAAAAAGGGGGTCGGCAAGAAGGGGGTCAGAGTCCCTTTTCGAATCGCCATCCGGGCGACCCTGTGCAGCCGTCGCCAAGAAGGGTCTCTGACCCCGTTCTTGTCCTTTTTGCCCGAGGCGCGCGGATACGCCGAAGTTCGCCGGCACGCCGCCGACCAGGAAGCCCGGTGCGCGCTGCTGCGATTCGAGGATCCAGGCCAGCAGCGAGGTCGTCGTCGTCTTGCCGTGCGTGCCGGCGACGGCCAGCACGCGGCGGTCGGCCAGCAAGGTTTCACCGAGCCACTGCGGGCCGGAAACGTAGCGCAGGCGTGCGTCCAGCAGGTATTCGATCGCTGGATTGCCGCGCGACAGCGCGTTGCCGACGATGACGAGATCCGGGGCGGGCTGCAGGTGCTCCGCCTTGAAGCCTTGCTTCAAGGTGATGCCGAGCTGCTCGAGCTGCGTGCTCATCGGCGGATACACGTTCGCGTCCGAGCCCTCGACGGTGTGGCCGAGTTCGCGCGCGAGCGCGGCGATGCCGCCCATGAACGTGCCGCAGATGCCGAGGATGTGGAGTCGCATGGACACGGATTCCGTTGTGATGAGCGCTCAGCCCTGAAGGCCGAACAGTACGCGGGCGAGCGCCAGGTAGGCGATCACCCAGCTCGTGGTCAGCATGACCGCGATGCCGAAGCGGCTCTCCATCGCATGACGCATGATGTGCGCGTAGATGAGGATCTGCCAGACGAGGACGCCGAGCGCGATCCAGCTCAGAAGAAACCTCAGCAGCAGCAGCGAAGCAGGCATGTCCGCCTTCGCCACCGCGACCGCGGGCGGCTGGAAAAACAGCGCGATCGGCAATTGCACGACCGAGATCAGCAGGCCGCACGCAACCAGGGCCGTGGCGGCCTGCACGTAGCGATGATTCAAACGCCGGATCGCCAGGGCAATCCAGCACAGTCCGAGCACGAGGCCGCTGGACAGCAGCGAGTGGGCGAAGGCGCCTTCGGCATCGCCGGTCACGGCACCGACCACGATGTCGAATACCGTCGCCGCGACGAGCAGCACGGTCAGCAGCGGCGGCGAATAGGGCAGATCCTGCGGCGCGCGCCGGAACCGGCAAAGCTCCACGACGGTCCTGGCGAGGGCGCTGAAGGATGAGGGCATCGAACTCGAAACGCGCGCCTCAGCGGACGCGCGCTGTGCCTGGGCCGGTGATGGGCGTGTGCCTCAGACGTTGCTGCACGTCGTCGGCAATGCCGCCAGCACGCGACGCGTCACCTCGGCGAGTTCGCCGACGCCGTCGACGACGCGCAGTTTGCCGAGTTCGGCAAAATGCGCGGCGACCGGTTCGGTCTGTTCGGCGTACACGCGCAGACGTTCACGCACGGTTTCCGGCGTGTCGTCCTTGCGGCCCTGCGCAGCGGCGCGGCCGGCGATGCGTTCGACGATCAGTTCGCTCGGCACCTCCAGCTTGATCGCGACCTCGACCGGCTGGCCGATGCGCGCCAGCAGTTTCTCCAGCGCGGAACATTGCGGGACATTGCGCGGATAGCCGTCGAGAATGAAACCGGCGACCGCGTCGGGCTGTTCGAGACGCTCTTCGAGCATGCCGAGCACGATGTCGTCGGAGACCAGCTGGCCGGCATCCATGACCACCTTCGCCTTGAGTCCGAGGGGCGTGCCCGCCTTGACCGCGGCGCGCAGCAGATCGCCGGTCGAGACGTGCGGCACGCCGAGTTCGTTCTTGAGGATGTCCGCCTGGGTGCCCTTGCCCGAGCCGGGCGCGCCGAGTAATACGAGTCGCATGGTGCTCCGATGCCGCCGCGAAGGCGCTGCTTTCGCGTAGTGGGGTGAACGGGTTTGTGCGACCGCTGCCGGCGCCGCTGAAAGACTCCACGCGGCCCCGCCGCGCCTCCTGCGTCCTTCTCGCTGCGATCGATGCAGCCACCTGCCGGACGCGCTTTTCAACCGCTTAGAATGGGGCCAACGCTAGCGGCTGGCCGAAACAGTGTCAAACCGCATCGAACCGGGAGTCTCGCATGAGCCAGGGCAAGCTGCTGTACGCGCAATCGGGCGGTGTGACCGCCGTCATCAATGCGACCGCCTGCGCGGTCATCGAGACCGCACGCGCCGCGAAGGTGCCGGTGCTGGCCGCCAGGAACGGCATCATCGGCGCGCTGCGCGAGGAATTGATCGACACCACGAAGGAAAGTCGCGCGACGATTGCGGCATTACGCCACACGCCCGGCGGCGCGTTCGGCTCGTGCCGGTACAAGCTGAAGTCGATCGCGCAGAACCGCGCGCAATACGAACGCCTGATCGCCGTGTTCAAGGCGCATGACATCCGCTGGTTCCTCTACAACGGCGGCAACGACTCCGCCGATACCGCACTGAAGATCTCGCAGATCGGCCAGGAACTCGGCCATGCGGTCAATGTGATCGGCGTGCCGAAGACGGTCGACAACGATCTCGCGGTCACCGACACCTGCCCCGGCTTCGGTTCGGTCGCCAAATACATCGCGGTGTCGGTCGCCGAAGCGAGCCTGGATGTCGAATCGATGTGCGAGTCGTCGACCAAGGTGTTCATCGTCGAGGTCATGGGCCGCCACGCCGGCTGGATCGCCGCAGCCGGCGGGCTCGCCGCGCGCAAGGCGGGCGATCCGCCGCATCTGATCCTGTTCCCGGAAGTCGCCTTCGACGAAGCCGCGTTCCTCGCGCGCGTGCATGCCACCGTCGAGCGCGTCGGCTATTGCACCGTGGTCGCCTCGGAAGGACTGAAGAACAAGGCGGGCGAGTTCCTCGCCGAGGCCGGCACGCGCGATGCGTTCGGCCACGCCCAGCTCGGCGGCGTCGCGCCGGTATTGGCGCAACTGGTGAAGAGCAGGCTCGGCTACAAATATCACTGGGCGCTGCCCGACTACCTGCAGCGCTCGGCCCGTCATCTCGCCTCGAAGACCGATGCGGACCAGGCCTACGCCGTCGGCAAGGCCGCCGTCGAGTACGCCCTGGCCGGCAGGAATGCGGTGATGCCGGTGATCGTGCGCACGTCCGACAGCCCGTATCGCTGGAAGATCGCGCCGGCGCCGCTGGAAAAGGTCGCCAACCACGAGAAGAAGCGGCCGAAGGGATTCATCCGCCGC
>DASWPR010000093.1:0-4588 GCA_036398455.1 Dokdonella sp. | reverse complement strand
TCTACAAGTTCAAGGTCGGGGACGACAGCTATGCGGTCACGCAGATGGAGCCGGTCAGCGCGCGCCATGCGTTTCCCGCTTTCGACGAGCCGCGCTTCAAGACGCCGTTCGACATCACGTTGAGCGTGCGCAAGCAGGACGTCGCCATCGCCAACACGCTGCAGGTCGGCGAGGAAACCTCGAACGACGCGAACTGGAAGACACTGCGCTTCGCCACGACGAAACCGCTGCCGACGTATCTGGTGGCGTTCGCGGTCGGTCCGTGGGACGTCGTCGATGCGCCGCCGATCGCCGCCAGCAAGGTGCGTGCAAATCCCGTCCCGCTGCGCGGCATCGGTCCGCGCGGCAGTGCGAAGAAGCTCGCATGGGTGCTGGCGCAGACACCCGCGATCGTCAAGTTCTACGAGGACTACACCGCGCAGCCGTATCCATTCGACAAGCTCGATCTGCTCGGCGCGCCCGATTTCGCCGCCGGCGCGATGGAAAACGCCGGCTTGATCGTCTACCGCGACGCCTATCTGCTGCTCGACGAACATTCCGCCGCGGACAGCTATCGCAGCGTGTTCAACATCAACGCGCACGAAATCGCGCACCAGTGGTACGGCGATCTGGTCACGGTGCCGTGGTGGGACGACATCTGGCTCAACGAGGCGTACGCGACCTGGGCGCAGGCGAAGGCGACGGCCGCCCTGCATCCGGAATACTACGGCACGCTCGAAGCGCTCGAAGCGCACCTCGGGGCGATGGGCAGCGACAGCCTGCTGAGCGCGCGCAAGGTGCGCCAGCCGATCCTCGGCCGCGGCGACATCGAGACCGCATTCGACGGCATCACCTACGAGAAAGGCGCCGCCATCCTCGACATGTTCGAAAGCTGGCTCGGCGACGGCGTATTCCGCCAGGCGATGCGCAGCTATCTCGCGCGGCATGCGTTCGGCAGCGGCAGCGCCGACGATCTCATCGCGTCGATCGCCGAAGTCAGCGGCAAGGGCGAAACCCTGCGCCAGGCGATGCGCAGCTTTCTCGATCAGCCCGGCGTCCCGCTGATCCGCAGCGAGCTCGCCTGCAAGGACGGCAAGGCGTCGCTGCAGCTCGCGCAATCGCGCTTTCTTCCGTATGGCGTACTCGGCAAGGACGCGCCGCGCTGGGGCGTGCCGGTGTGCACGCGCTTCGGATACGGCGCCACCTCGGACACGCAATGCGTCCTGCTCGAACAGGCCACGCAGACCTTCGCACTCGAGCGCGCCTGTCCGGACTGGTACCTGCCCAATGCCGATGCGCGCGGCTACTACCGATTCGATCTCGCGCCGGGCGATCTGCGCAGGCTGGGCGCTGCCGCCGGAAAGCTTTCCGCGCCGGAGCAGATGATCTACGCCGATGCGCTGGCGAGCGCGTTCAGGCGCGGCGACATCGGTCCGGCGATGGTGCTCGATGCGATGCCGTCCCTGGCCGGTGCCGAGCTGCCGCAAGTGGCGACGGCCTTGCTGCCGACGTTCGAGTGGATTGGCGAACAGCTCGGCGATGCGGCGACGCGTGCGCTGCTCGATGCCTATGCGATCCATCTGTACGAGCCCCGCCTGCGCCAGCTCGGCTACCGGCGCAAGGACGCCGAATCCGGCACCGCGACGGCGCTGCGCACGCGCCTCGCGCAATTCCTCGCGCTCAAGGTGCGCGATCCGGCCACGCGTGCCGAGCTCGCGCGGCAGGGCCGCACGGCGCTGGGCCTGGATGGCGCCGGCGGCGTCGATCTGACGCGTGCCGACGCGGACCTGCTCGGCCTGGCGTTGAAAGTGGCCGTACAGGAAGGCGCTGCGCCGGCATTCGACGCGGCGCAGCGCGAGCTCGCGCGCAATCGCGACACCGTGCAGCGCTACGCACTGCTCGGCGCGCTCGGCGCCACGCGCGACCCTGCGCTCGGCGCGCGCGCGCGCGACTACGGCCTGACCGCGGCGGTGCAGATCGGCGAAATGTCACGCCTGTATCGCGCGCAGATGAACGAGCCGGAGAACCGCGCGGCGATGTGGCAGTGGCTGCAGGACCACTACGATGCGTATCGGCTGCGCCTGCCGGCGTTCGCGCAATCCGCGCTGCCCGACAGCGTCGCCGAAGGCCGCTGCAGCGGCGCGGCGGCCGACGAGCTGTCGGCGTATTTCGCGCCGCGCATCGCGGATCTGATCGGCGGCGAGCGCGGTCTCGGGCAGACGCTCGAAGACATCCGCCAGTGCGCCGCCTTGCGCGAGCACGTAGGCACGAAGGATCTTGCGGCCTGGAGCGAAGCGCACACGCCGGCGCGTTGAAGCGCCTGCCTCCACTCGCGCCGATGTGGCCTGCGTAGAAAAGCCGCCGGGACGGCGCCGGGCGGGCGTCGCCGCTGCGGCTTGCTAAGATGCGCCGCGACAGGGGCGGCGGGGACGGCAATGGAAGACGGTTCTTCGGTGGCGGAGCAGTTCGCGCGCGTCCCCGAGCGCAATACCGGCGATGCGATCCTGCGCACCGCGCAGCAGCATCATGTCGCGCTGTCGAACATGGCCGACATCAAGGCGAACATCCTGATCACGGTGTCGTCGATCGTGCTGACCCTGTCGCTCGGCCGCGTCGACGATCCCGCGCTGCGCGTTTCCGTGCTGACCTTGATCGGCTTCACCCTGGTCGCCCTGCTGCTGGCGATCCTCGCCGTGCTGCCGAAATACCGCACGTTGAAGATCCGCTCCGACGGCGAGCTGCCGCCGGGTTTCAACCTGCTCTTCTTCGGCCACTTCGCCGAACTCTCGCGCGAACGCTTCCTCGCCGAGATCGCGCGCACGCTCAAGCCGGATGGCTCGGTGTACTCCGCGATGGCGAATGACCTGTATTCGCTCGGCTGGTACCTGGCGCATCGCAAGTACCGCTACCTGCGCTACAGCTATCTGTTCTTCCTCGCCGGTTTCGTGCTGGCGTGCCTGGAGCAGGGCTGGCGGGTGCTGCTCCACTGATGCGGGCAACCCCGCGGCGGGGTTTGGTTCGTTGCAAGTCGCCGTCTTCAACGCAAGGAGAGCTCATGCGTGTGTTCCTGCAACGAATCGCTTTGTTCGTGCTGCTGCTGTCGGCCGTCCCCGCGCAGGCGCAGTCCTCCATTCCGGCGTCGCTGGAACCCTGGCGCGGCTGGGTGCTGCAAGGCCAGGAATATCGCGCCTGCCCGCTGGTCGCCGGCCGGCCGGGCAATGCGGAAGCTGATTTCCTGTGCGCCTGGCCTGGCGTGCTCGCGTTGAGCGCCGAGGCGGGCGGAGCGGGCGTGGTGCAGCATTGGCGTGTCGATGCGGAATCGTGGGTGCCGCTGCCGGGCGACGCGGAACACTGGCCGCAGCAGGTGACCCTGGATGGTCAGGCGGCCGCCGTCGTCGACCGCGGCGGCCCGGCGCTGCGCCTCGCCCCCGGCAGCCATGAAATCCGCGCGCGCATTCCGTGGCGCGAGCGTCCGCAGACCTTGCGCGTGCCGCAGACACTCGGCCTGGTCGCGCTGACGATCGACGGCAAGCCCGTCGTGCCGGCGCAGCGCGATGGCGACGAACTCAGTCTCGGCCGCACCAGTATCGATACGCCGGAAGCCGACAGCCTCGAACTGCACGTGTACCGCCGCCTGACCGATGGCGTGCCGGCCGAGTTGACCAGCGTGATCGAAGTCTATGCCTCCGGTCAGGCGCGCGAGGAAGTGATCGGTCCCGCCTTGCCGCAAGGGTTCGCGCCGCTTTCATTGGTCGGCGAATGGCCGGCGCGCCTGGATGCCGATGGCCGCCTGCGCATCCGCGTGCAGCCGGGCAATGCCACGCTGACGCTGGAGGCGCGCGCAACCGCGCCTTTGACGGAAGCGACAGCCCATCCGGCGGCGGCGCCGTGGCCAAAACAGGAAATCTGGAGCTATGCCGCGGCGCCGCGCCTGCGCGTGACGTCGGCGAGCAGTCCGGTGCAGGTCGATCCGCGTCAAAGCAATGTGCCGTCCGACTGGAACGCGCTGCCGGCGTTCGCGCTGGCCGACGGCGCCAGGTTGACGATCGAAGAGCGCTCGCGCGGCCTTGCCGCCGACGATCGCAACCGGCTCACGCTCGATCGCGAGATGTGGCTCGACTTCGACGGCGACGGCTGGTTCGCGCGCGATCACGTGCAGGGCGAAATGCTGCAGGGCTGGCGTTTCGATGCCGCCGCGCCGTTTGCGCTCGAGCGCGCCGACGCCGTTGGCGTCGGCTATCGCGACAACGACGAACCCCTGCTGGTCACACGCGGCGCGACGCCGGCACTGAGCGGCGTCGAATGGCGCACGCCGGCGGTCGATCTCGCGGCCGGCCTGCGCATCGTTCCGACCGGCGCGGCGCTGCCGATCGCCGGCTGGCAGGACAGCTTCGATCGCGTCGATACGATCCTGCATCTGCCCAACGGCTATCGCCTGCTCGGTGCGCCCGGTGCAGATCGCGCGATCGGCAGCTGGATCTCCGCCTGGACCCTGCTCGACGTGTTCATCGCCGCCGTGCTCACCCTGCTCGCCTGGCGACTGTTCGGCGCAGCCGGCGGCATCGCGACCGCGGCGTATCTGGTGCTCGGCTATCAGGAAGCCGGATCG
>DASWPR010000092.1:0-6487 GCA_036398455.1 Dokdonella sp. | reverse complement strand
TCACCAGGAAATTCGGCGCGCGGCGATAGCGCTGCGCTTTTTCGTCGCCGAGGTCGGAAGGTTCCGGCTCGGCGAAATGACGCAGCTCGAAGCCGGCCTGCAGCAGCGTTGCCATATACGCCTGCAGCGGCCGGTGCCAGTTGCGGATTCTGATGCCGTTCCAGGCGACCCACTGCGCTCGCTCGTCCATGTAGTGATCGATGCAGAAACGGTGCGATCCATCGGGCTCGTGCGTCCAGCCTGCCGGATCGGCTGCCGTATTGAAGCTCTGCAGGTTGGCGATCAGGAATGTACCGCCAGGAAGCAGAACGCGATGCGCTTCCGCGAGAGCGGCGCGCAGGTCCGGGATGTCGATCAGCGAGAGATAGGCCACCGCCAGATCGAACGAATGATCGTCCAGCGGAAGCGTCTCGGCGATGCCGACGCGATAGTCCCCGCGCGGATCGAGACGGCGCGCATGCGCAATCAGCTCCGACGTCGGATCGATGCCCGTGGTGTGTATTCCGCGCGTCTGCATCATCCGGCAGAAGCGGCCCTCGCCGCAGCCGATGTCCAGCGCCTTGCGGAATCCGCGCCCCGACACCCGCGCCAGCATCGGCGAATCAAGAACGTATTGCCGCCCCCAGTCGCCGTCGGCGCCCATCGCCTCTATCCAGGCTTGCGCGGATTGCTCCCAACCTTGCGACATGGACCGGTTCCTTGTTCTGCGCCGTTGTGCGCGGCATCGCAGGACGCCCCGAGCAGCAGCGAGGGTACTGCCTGTATCGTCGGAAAACCAAAGGTGCCCGCTGCGAACTCCTGTCGGCGCACGCTGAAAGTGTGGCGCACATCGGAGCACGCAAACCCACCGTGTGGCGTCTTCCAGCCCTGTTTCGACGTAACAGGAAACACGTCGTGACGGAGTTTCGAGCATGATCCTGAAATCCCCCGTACCCGTATCGGATGCGGCGGTCTGCGCGGGTGCCGCGAGCGTTCGTGCATCCCGCCCTGCGGTCCCTGCCGCTGCCGGGACCATGCGCGTGACGATGGCCTTGAGCTGTTGCCTGAGCGTCCTTGGCTGCGCTGCAGACGTTGCGCTGGCGTCGGATATCGCCGCCCCTTCTGGTACAGCGCTTCCGTGTCCGGCCGCTGCGGGATCGACGTGCGATGCGTCCCCGCATCCGGCGGAAGGCGCGGCGCCGACGGCGAGCGACATCCTCAGAATCGCCTATCTTGGGCTGGTCAGGGACAGCATCGTTCCAGCCGATCCTCACGTCGTCATCGAGGCGGCGCTGGCGGCAATCGATCCCTCCGAAAAAGAACGAACGCTGCCATTGCCCGCCTCGTTCGGCAGCGACCCCGAGCGCGATGCGGGCGCGCTCGCAGCGCACGCGGCCGGCGTTGTCGCGCCCTGGCCGATCGTTCAGGCGATGGCGCGGGCGACCGGTATCGCCCACGTCGGGCTGGCTACGCCGTCATCGAAGCAGGGCATGCGTGCGTTGAATTCGGGCAGACCGCTTTCGGTGCCCGGCTTCAGCGTGTATCCGCTCGCCGATGGCCCGTTCGCGGTATTCGACGTGATCAAGGGCGCGTCGGCCGACCGTGCCGGGCTGCGCATCGGCGACGTTCTCGTCCGTGCCGGCGGCGAACGCATGACGCATCAAGTGCCCGCGCTTCTGCCTTTGGCCACGCTGCCGGCCGGTAGCGGCGTGCCGCTTGCGATAGAACGCGCGGGGCGGCCGCTGGCGATCACGCTGCGCCTGCTCGATACCGACATCCCCTCGTTGGAAAGTCGCCTGCTGGCAGACGCGACAGCTTATGTGCGCATTCGCTGGTTCGCCCACTCGGACGACCCGCAACGCGATACGGCCGCACTGGCGCGTCGCGCCTTCGAGTCTTTGGCTGCGCAAGGTGCGCGCGGCCTCGTGCTCGATCTGCGTTCGGCGCTCGGCGGCGCGGGGGAAGAGCGTATTGCGTCGGCATTGAGTGATGGCGAAGTCATCTACTACACGCGCCAACCGCCGGGCACGGCGGTGGAGCCAGTGAAGCGCGAAGGCCGCAGGACATGGCCGCAGCGGCCGATCGCCGTGCTGGTCAACGAGCAAACGATTTCCTCGGGAGAGGCCCTGGCGCTCGCGCTTCGCGAGCTCGCGAGTGCGAAGATCATCGGCCGCACGACATCGGGTGGCTTGACCGAATTCTCGTTCAAGCCGCTCGCGGACGGCTACGCACTGGTCATTCCGACCGCCGTTGTCGTTGGACCTGTGAGCCGAAGCGATCAGCCCGGGCATGCCGTCCATCCTGACGTCGACATGCCGAACCCGACTGTCGACGAACTCGTTCGCGGCCGCGACCGCCAGCTCGATGCCGCACGGGCGTGGCTGTTGAGCGCGCAATCGGCAACGCACTGACGAGCACGGCGCACTGTCGCCGCATCGCGTTCGAGACCAGCTCCTGGCGGAGGGACCTGGCGCTACTGGCAGCGAAATTCCACGGTCGCGCGGGCCAACTTGCCGGGGGCAGCGAGGTTGCCGGGCTTGGCGTCGTTTTCGCTGGATGCAATCACGACGGCAGACTTGCCGCGTCGCTTGCAATACTCATCGGCGTTCTCTACGAGGCGGGCCTTCTCCTGGGCACCGCTGCTCAAATGTGCGGACGACCCGGTGACCACAAACGCCCCATCGCGCGTCGGCGTGACGAACGACCTTGTTCCGCACCCGGCTACCGCAAGGGTCGCGAGGCAAATTGCAATGCGTAAAGACATGTGCGTTTCCTTCTCTTTGATAGGGGTTCATCTGCTTGAACAGCCGGTCCGCATGAGCAACCGGCCAACGGTCATGGGTTGCTGCGGCTTGAGTTGCCAAGAGCGCAAGGTACACCTGCCCGGGCCTTTTGCCATCCGACGTGGAGGCGTGTGACGGTGTTCTGGACTTACCGAAAATCACAGGACGCCGGCGCAGCACAAGCGTTTCTTCTTGCTGTTGTGGACAGGGGAAGCCAGTCCTCGAAGCCGTGCCGGGGCGAATCGGCATAGACGGCAAGGTCGGCCGCGCGCGCACGCCGGCGTGCGCGATCACGGCGCTGGCCGTGCAACGTAACGGGGAAGGACGCATGACGGAAAACCAGCGGGTCGGTCCGTCTTTCGTTGCGCAGATCCGCGCCGAAAGACCACATCGCCGCGTTGGATCGCGGCGCGTCCCTTCAGTCTTCGACCGGATGCCCGCCCGGCTGGCCGGCGATCGCGAGCAGTTCGATGTCGTAGATCAGGAGCTGGTTCGGCCCGATATCGCCGCCGCGGCCGTCCTCTCCGTAGAGCAGACGGCCCGGAATCCAGAAACGGTATTTGGCGCTCATCGGCATCCGTTCGATCGCCTCGGCGACGCCCGGCGGCACGCGGTTCAGCGGAAAGCCGGTGCTGTGGCCGGCCGCGTAGCTGTCCTCGAGCGAGAAGCCGTCGGGGCGCTTGACGATCCAGCTCACGTCGACGGTGTCGTCCGCGTTCGGCTTCGGCCCGGTCGCGTCCTGCAGCACGAGGTACTGCAGGCCGGAGGCGGTCGTCTGCACGCCGGGCTTGCCGGCGTTTTCCTTCAGCAGCGCGTCGCCGTCGGCGACATTCTTCGCGGCGAGCGCCTTCTGATCGTCGGCATGCTTCTCGCGCATGCGGCGGGTGAACTGCTGCCGCGCGGTTTCGATCTCGGCGTCGCCGAGCAGCAGCTTTTCGTGCGCGTTCGCGCTGCGCAGCGCCTGCACGACGAGATCGATGTCGACTTCGTCGGCGAGCGGCTGCATCTGTTTGGCGAGGTCGATGCCGACAAGATAACTCGAGCGTTCTCGATCACTCGTCAGTGAGGTCGCGCGCGGTTTGTCGCTGTTGTCGTGTGAAGCATTGCAGGCGCTCAGCACGAGCGCGAGCGAAGCGGCGAGGGAGAGGAGCTTCATGGTGCGTTTCTTACCGGAATGAATCGAATGCGAGTCGATGTCGTCAATCGACGACCGCGAAGGTGACCATCATGCCCTTGTCCTCGTGTTCGAGGTTGTGGCAATGGAACATGTAGCGCTGCGCGCCGCGGAACGGCTGCGCGAAGTCGAGCGCGATGCGTACGGTTTCGCCGGGCCAGACGACGAGAGTGTCGAGCACGCCGAGGTCCTGCGGCGAGAGCCCGCCCGGCGCGACCTGCTTGGCGCGCACGTCCGGCGGGCTGATCGAACGCGACAGGACGCGGAACTGGAAGCCGTGCAGATGCATCGCATGCGGCATCGACTTGATCGCGTTGTAGATCTCCCATGTTTCGCGGCTGCCGCGTTTGATCTCGAACACGTTCCGGTGCCCGGTCTTGTGGAAGTTCCAGTCGTTGATGAACCAGTCGCCCTGCGCGTCCATGCTGAGGCGGAACTTGCGCACCGGCCAGCCTTTCGTGTCGGGCGTCGGCGCGAGCGATGAAAGTTTTCGCGGCAGCATGCGCCGCACGGATCTTTCCTTCGCTTCGCCGACGCGCATTTCCATGAGGTCGAGCGGATGGCCCATCGCGATCGCGCCGGGATGGTCGCCCATCGGATCGGCCGCGAGTTCGCCCGATTCGTCTTCGTCGTTCTCCATCGCGTCGTAGGCGAGGCTGCGCAGGCGCACGCGTGCGCCGGGCGCGAGCTTGCCGAAATCGACCAGTACATCGACGCGCTGCGCCGGCGCGAGGAACACGTCTTCGATGCGCCATGTCTCGGCGAGCAGGCCGCCGTCGGTGCCGACCAGGTGGAACGGCAGCACGCCGCCGCCCTGCTGGACGAAGGCGAGGCGCAGCAGACGCGCGTTCGAGGCGTTGGCGAGGCGCAGGCGGTACAGCTGCGGCGTGACATCGAGGTAGGGCTCTGCCGTCCAGTTGACCAGCATCGCATTGCCGACCCAGTCGTCGGCGCCGTCTTCGCGATAGAGGATCGAATGATCCGCGCCGACCTGCTTGTCGGCGAGCATCAGCGCGAGATCGGTTTCGCCGCGCACGAGGCCGAGCTGCGCGTGCAGCGCGAGTTCCTCGTCGTCTTCGACCACGACGAGGCCGGCCATGCCGCGCTGCACCTGCATGCCGGTGCGCATGTGCGGATGGGCGTGATACCAGTACAGCCCGGCGCGGTTGCGGACTTCGAAGCGGTAGCGCGCACGCGCGCCGGACTTGACCGGATGCAGGCCGCCGCCGTCGTTGGCTTCGTCGACCGCGAAGCCGTGCCAGTGGATCGTGGTCGCTTCGGCGAGGCGGTTGTCGAGTTCGACGTCGATGGACTCGCCGCGCTTCACGCGCAGCGTCGGATTGGCGAGTGCGCGGCCGTCGACTTGCGCGGCGTAGTGCCACAGTGAAGTCGGCGCGCCCGGCAGCACCGCGAAATCGCGGCTCTGCGCGACGAAGCGGCGCGGCGTCGAGGCGTCGAGGTCGGCCAGCAGGCCGTCCTCGCGCGGGAGCTGCAGCGGGCGCGTGAAATGCTCGTAGCTGGGCGCCTGCGCGGATGTGCGCGTCGTGCGGACCTGCGTGCACATCGGCCCCGCGGCCGCATCGTCGATCGCGGGGCCGTTCGTGCGCCGGGCACGCGGCAGCGCGTGGGCGAAGCCGGCCGCGCCGGCGATACCGGCGCCAAGCGACAGCCAGCCGAGCAGGCGGCGGCGGTGCGGATCGATCTTCGGCATTGCGCGGAAACGTGCTCTCGGAGAGCCGTGCACTGTGACGTCGGCGCGCGGGCAATGCAATCGGTCGCGAGGCTGCCCGGTGAATTTAATTTTCCTGCAATGCGCATGCAACATGACGATGCGCAGTGCGGAACAATTGCTTACAAATTGGATGGCTAGACGTCTTTACTACCAAAACGCTCGTGCAAGCGGGATGCTGAAACGAAATCTAAACACATGGCCGGCATAGTCGCGTCCCTCTCAACCGTGGGGACATCCATTGAACATTGCACACCGCATTGCGCGGCTCGCTGCCGCCTTCGCGAGCATGGCAGCGTGCGCATTCGCCGCGACCGCGTTCGCCAACGAACGCATTCCGCAGATCGCCGCCGAAGACAGCTCCTATACGCGCCAGATCGATGCCGACGACGGCGTCACCTCGGCGTCGCCGGGCCAGATCTGCGAACCGGGGGCGAAGTGGATCCGCCTCGGCTTCAAGGATCTCGCGCTCAAGGGCTACGACTCGCTGACGATCAGCGGCGATGACGGCTCGAGCTATACCTTCGAAGGCGACAAGTGGGACGGCATCAGCTTCTCCTCGCGCGCGATCGAAGGCGAGTGCGTGCAGATCAAGACCTACTTCGCCGATCCGGCCAGCCACTACAGCCTCGACAGTTACCAGTACGGCGTCGAGCCCTCAATGCCGGCAGCTACGTCGTGGTCGCCGCCGGCGACATCTGCAGTGGCGACGGCAACCAGCCCAACGGCGCCGGCTCTGCCTGCAAGCTGACTTCGGACACGGTCGTCAGCATCAACCCGCTCGCGGTGCTCACCGCCGGCGACAACACCTACGAGAACGGC
>DASWPR010000091.1:0-5144 GCA_036398455.1 Dokdonella sp. | reverse complement strand
GCTGGCAGCGGCCGACAAGTACGGTTATCCCCGCTACGTCGCCAACCAGACCTACTACTCGCTGATCGGACGCGACTACGAATGGGAACTGATGCCGCTCGGCCTCGACCAGGGCGTCGGCGCCGTGGTGTGGAGCCCGCTCGGCTGGGGCCGCCTGACCGGCAAGCTGCGCCGCGGCCAGCCGCTGCCGGAGCAGAGCCGGCTGCACAAGACTGCCGACTTCGGTCCGCCGGTCGACGACGATTATCTTTATCGCGTCGTCGATGCGCTCGACGAGGTAGCCAAACAGACCGGCAAGAGCATCCCGCAGGTCGCGCTGAACTGGCTGCTGCAACGACCGACCGTCTCGACGATCGTGGTCGGCGCGCGCAATGAAGAACAGCTGAGGCAGAACCTCGGCGCGATCGGCTGGAACCTGACCGCCGAGCAGGTGGCAACGCTGGACGCGGCCAGTGCCACGACCTACGCGTATCCGTACTGGCACCAGCGCGGTTTCAGCGAGCGCAACCCCTTCCCGGTCTGATCGTCGCCGACGCCGCAGCGCTGCGAGGCGAAGGTGCGCTCGCGGCGACCGCTACAATGGCGGGATGGACGTTTCCCATCTTCTCGACGGACTCAATCCGTCGCAACAGGAGGCCGTGACCGCTGCGGCCGGCGACTATCTCGTGCTTGCCGGCGCAGGCTCCGGCAAGACGCGCGTGCTGACGCACCGGATCGGCTGGCTGCTCGAAGTCGAGCGCGTGTCGCCGTGGTCGGTGCTCGCGGTCACGTTCACCAACAAGGCGGCCGGCGAGATGCGCGGGCGCACCGAGAGCCTGATCGCTGGCGGCGCGCGCGGGCTCACCATCGGCACTTTCCACGGCATCGCGCATCGCCTGCTGCGCCGGCATTTTCGCGAGGCGAAACTGCCCGAGACATTCCAGATCCTCGACGCCGACGACCAGTTGCGCCTGGTCAAGCGCACCGTGCGTGACATGGGTCTCGACGAGGCGCGCTATCCGCCTCGCCAGATGGCTTGGTTCATCAACGGCTCGAAGGACGAGGGCAAGCGTCCGGATGCGCTCGACGCCGGCTACAACCAGGAAAGGCGCGTCTTCATCGACGTCTACCGCGCCTACGAGGAAACCTGCCGCCGTTCCGGCCTGGTCGATTTCGCCGAACTGCTGCTGCGCGCGCACGAGCTGTGGCTGCACGACGACGCGCTGCTCGCTCACTATCGCGAGCGTTTCCGCTATCTGCTGATCGACGAATTCCAGGACACCAATACGCTGCAATATGCGTGGATCCGCGTGCTGGCCGGACATGGCGGTCCCACTGCCGCGGGAGCGGCGGCCGGGTCGACCGGGCATGTCTTCGTGGTCGGCGACGACGACCAGGCGATCTACGGCTGGCGCGGCGCGCGTGTCGAGAACGTGCAGCACTTCCTGCGCGATTTTCCGCGCGCACGCACGATCCGCCTCGAACAGAACTACCGCTCGACCGGGAATATCCTGGCGGCGGCGAACGCGGTGATCGCGCACAACCCGGACCGCCTCGGCAAGCAGCTGTGGACCGCCGGCGACGACGGCGCCGCGATCGAGCTGTACGCCGCGTACAACGAGCAGGACGAAGCGCGCTACGTGGTCGAACGCATCCGCGAGCATCTGCGCGAGGGCGCCAAGGCCTCGGATGCCGCGATCCTCTACCGCTCGAACGCACAGTCGCGCAACTTCGAAGAGCAGTTCATCCAGCACGACATCGCTTATCGCGTGTATGGCGGTTTGCGCTATTTCGATCGCGCGGAAATCAAGGACGCGCTGGCCTACCTGCGCCTGGTCGCGAACCGGCACGACGACGCCGCGTTCGAGCGCGCGGTCAACACGCCGCCGCGCGGCATCGGCGATCGCACGCTCGACCTGCTGCGCCAGCGCGCACGCCGCGACAGCACGTCGATGTGGGAAGCCGCGCTCGGCGAACTCGGTGCGGATGCGCTGGCCGGACGCGGCAAGAACGCCTTGCGCGCCTTTCTGCAATTGATCGAGGAACTGGCGCGCGAGTGCCTGGTGCCGGGCCGCCAACCCGTCGCCATCGAGCTCGCTGCCGCAGGCGTGCCGGGGCAAGCGGTCGGTGCAACGGCGCGCGAGGACGCGGAGCGGCAACCCGATGATTTGGCGGACCCTCGCCCCTTCGCCCCAACCCTGCCTCGCGACGACGAGACCATCGTGGGAGACGGAGGGTCCGGCGACGAACCGCTGGCGTTGTCCGAGCAGATCGAACACGCGCTCGCGCGCTCCGCACTGCGCGACTTCTACGAGAAAGACAGCCGCGGCAGCGCCGAGTCGCGCGTGGAGAACCTCGACGAACTGGTCAACGTCGCCGCGCGTTTCCGGCGTACGCCGGAGGATCTCGAAGCCGGCTTGTCCGAGCTCTCCGCGTTCCTGTCGCACGCCGCGCTCGAAGCCGGCGAAGGCCAGGGCGAGGCGTGGCAGGACTGCGTGCAGCTGATGACCTTGCACTCAGCCAAGGGCCTGGAGTTTCCGCTGGTGTTCCTGGTCGGCCTCGAGGATGGTCTGTTCCCGAGCCAGAAGTCGACCGAGGAAGCCGGGCGCCTGGAAGAGGAACGCCGTCTCGCGTACGTCGGCATCACGCGCGCGCGCGACCGCCTCGTGCTGAGCTATGCCGAATCGCGCCGCCTGCACGGGGTCGAATCGTACGCGCGGCCGTCGCGTTTCCTCGCCGAAATCCCCGCCGAGCTGTTGCACGAAGTGCGCCCGCGCGTGCAGGTCAGCCGCCCTGCATTCGCCGGCCGCTCGATCGCCGGCGCGCAGGAAGGCGCCGCGCCGTTCAAGCTCGGCCAGCGCGTGCAGCATGCGAGCTTCGGCGAAGGCGTGGTACTGAGCTACGAAGGCGCCGGCGCGCATACCTTGGTGGAAGTGAATTTCGCCGATGCAGGCCGCAAGCGGCTGGTGCTCGCCTATGCGAATCTTGCGGCCCTGTGAGCCGGCGCCGGCGCGCGCTGGCGCAATGAGGATGCACGCGGTATAGATTCCGGCCTCGGCTTCGGCGGGATCGTCGGCATTTCGAACCCCATGCTCAGCACGCGCAGGATCTTCGTTCCCGTCCTCGTCATCGCCGTCTTCGCGGCCGCCGTGCTGTGGTGGCGGCAGGGCGATGCGCCGCCGCCGCACGCGGCGGCGACTTCCGAACGGCCCGCTGCGGCCGCGGCGGCACCGAGCTCCGCAGTGCGCGATCGCGCAGCGCCGTCCGTGCCGGGCGAACCCTCGACGGCGCAGACGCCGGAGTCGCGCGAGCGCGCCACCGCCGCGCCCGTGCACGCGCCTTTGCCGACGCCACCGCCACCCAAGGCCACCACGCAGCCGACGCCGGCCGCACTCGCCGCGATGCTGGACGCGCCGATCGACCGCAATCATGCGATCGACCTGTTTGCCGAATACCTGGCGAAACTCGATCAGGGCGGCGGCGACAATGCGATGCAAAGGGAAAGCGCGCAGCGCCTGCAGGCGTTTGCGGCGCACGCCGACGGCGGCGATGACTCCCTGCAGGTTGCGCGCGAGCTGCAGACGCATCTGCAGGATTCGCTCTCGCAGTTTTCCAGCGAGCGCGCCAACCACCTCGCCTTGATCTCGGTCGAGTGCAAGGTCGGCGCGTGCCAGGTCCTGCTGGCTGAAAGCGCAATCGACTCCAGCTCGGCCGCGGGCCGCGCCGCGATGGATCTCAAACCGACCTTGACCGCATTGGCGCAGACACGCTGGTGGCAGCAGCTCGGACTGGCCCTCGTCGATGCCGACATGGCACTCGCCGATGGCGATGCCGACGGGGTGCCCCGCTACGCGCTCTGGACGATCCATCTTTCCGTCGCATCGGCTGGATAGCGCCCCACATGTAAACGCGGCGCTGCCTGCCCGCGTTGTAACCCCAGCGTCATGCAGAGTGCCAAGACTTGCCGGTTGCGAGCGCCGGATGTGCGGACCTCCGCGCGCCATCACTTTTTCTTTCCAGAAACCGGAGCAGGACCATGATCGCGATCGGCAAGCGTTTGCCGGGCTGGCTCGGCGCGTGTGCGCTGGCGCTGTGTGCGTTGCCCGCCGCGGCGCAGATGCGCATCACCGAGTACATGTACGGCGGTGTGAACGGCGAGTTCGTCGAATTCACCAACGTCGGCTCGACCGCGGTCGACATGACCGGCTGGAGCTTCGACGACAGCTCGCGCACGCCGGGCAGCCAGAGCCTGAGCGCTTACGGCACCGTCGCCCCTGGCGAGTCGGTGATCTTCACCGAAACCAATGCGGACACGTTCCGCACGGCCTGGTCGCTGTGCGCGGCCGTCAAGGTGATCGGCGGCAATACGAACAACCTCGGCCGCGACGACGAAATCAATCTGTACGACGCCGGCGGCCAGCAGGTGGACCGCCTGACCTACGGCGACGACACCGCGCTCGGCGGCGTGCGCACGAACGGCTTCGGCGGCTGGGTCAATGCGGCCGGCCTCGGCACCAACATCGCCGCCGACTGGACGCTCGCGGTCGTCGGCGACGGCGAAGGTTCCTACGCCTCCAGCGGCGGCGATATCGCCAGCCCCGGCAAGAGCACGCGCGCCACCGTCGCGTTCGACGCCTGCCAGCCGCCCGCCGGCGTCATGCGCATCACCGAATACATGTACGGCGGGGTGAACGGCGAGTTCGTCGAATTCACCAACGTCGGCAATGCACCGGTCGACATGGCCGGCTGGAGCTTCGACGACAGCTCGCGCACGCCGGGCAGCCAGGATCTGAGCGCCTATGGGACGGTCGCGGCGGGCGAATCGGTGGTCTTCACCGAGACTGCCGCCAACCTCTTTCGTACCGACTGGAACCTGTGCAGCGGCACCCAGGTGATCGGCGGCAATACGAACAATCTCGGCCGCGACGACGAAATCAACCTGTACGACGCCGGCGGCCAGCTGATCGACCGCCTGACCTATGGCGACGACACGGCGCTGGGCGGCGTGCGCACGAACGGGTTCAGCGGCTGGGTCAATGCAGCCGGCCTCGGCAACAATATCGCCACCGACTGGACCCTCTCGCTCGTCGGCGACGGCGAAGGCTCCTACGCCTCCAGCGGCGGCGATATCGCCAGCCCCGGCAAGAGCACGCGCGCCACCGTCG
>DASWPR010000090.1:0-5492 GCA_036398455.1 Dokdonella sp. | reverse complement strand
ATCTGCACCCCGAGCGCCTGCGCGGCGCTCGCCTTCGCGTCGGCGAGCGCCGCCTCGCGGCCGCGGCGCAGGCCACCGAACAGGTCGATCTCCCACGAGGCCGCCGCGCCCACTGCGTCGTCGTCGTAGTTGCGCTGGAAGGCGTGCGCGCGTCGATTCCTCCGCTGCAGGCGGGACTCGATGCGCAGCTCAACCGGCTCGATGTGCTGATGGGCGCGCAGCCAGGCACGTACCGCGACGAACTGCTGGCAGAGGCGCCGATCCCGTCGCCGCCGCTGCTGGCGAGCCACGACGGTCCGGCCGAGTTGCTGCGCCGGCGCCCGGACGTACTCGCGGCGGAGCAGCGCCTGGTCGCGGCCAACGCACGCATCGGTGCGGCGATTGCGGACTACTATCCGAAGGTGTCGCTGAATGCGTTGTTCGGCGTCGACAGCCTCGCTTCCGGCCGGCTGTCGAGCGGCGATGCGGTCCAGCACGCGGTCGGGCTCGGTCTGCATTGGCGCCTGTTCGATTTCGGCCGCGTCGATGCCGAGGTCGCGCAGGCGCACGGACGCGAGGCCGAGGCGCTCGCGGCCTACCGTGCCACCGTGTTGCGCGCGACCGAGGAGGTCGAGAACGCGTTCTGCGAACTCGCGCAAGACGAAGTGCGCGCCGCCGCGCTGCAGCGCCAGATCGCCGAACTCGACACGGCACGTGCGCTGGCACAGCAGTCCTACGATGCCGGCGTGATCAACCTGATCGAAGTGCGCGATACCGATCGCGACCTGCTCGCCGCGTCCGACCAGCTTGCGCAGACGCGCGCCGACGCGGCACGAGCGGCGGTTGCATCGTTCCGCGCGCTCGGTGGCGGCTGGCAGCCGCAGGCCGTGCCGGTAGCGGCGACGCCGCCGGCACACGCGCCGGCTGGCTGAGTCCCGCTCGACCGTCGCGCGGTCCCGTTCGCCCCAGCGGCATTGTCAGGACGCACGCGCTGCGATCAAATCGGGGTTCCCGGCGCTGCCGCTGGAACCGCGGTGATGACGACGATCGAGCGCAAGCGTGGCCGCGCACTGTTCTGGCTGGGCTATTTCGCGGCATGGCTGGGGCTGGGGCTGTGGCTCGGCCTCAACGTGATCATCGGCCATCGCAACAGCGGCAGCACGATCGCGCCGTGGGAGCCGATGACGTGGGAACTCAGCAGCGTCGTGCTGATGTCGGTGCTCGCCATCGCCGTGTTCCATTTCGAGCGGCGCTTTCCTCTTTCGGGTGCGGACGGATTGCGCCGGCTGCCGCTGCATCTTGCGGCGGCCATCGTGTTCTCGCTGCTGCATACCTGCGGCATGGTCGCGATCCGCCAGTTCGTCTACGCCGCGCACGGCAGCGTGTACCGCTTCGGCGACTGGCGCCTCGGCCTGACCTACGAGTTCCAGAAAGACCTGATCAGCTACGCCGCCATCGCCGGCTTCTGCATCGCCTGGCGCGCCGTGCGCGCGCGGCGCGAGCGCGAATTGACGATGATCCGCCTGGAGCGCGATCTCGGCCAGGCGCGGCTCGCCCAGCTGACGGCGCAGATCGAGCCGCATTTCATGTTCAACACCTTGAACGCGATCTCCAATCGCATGCATGAAGACATCGACGCCGCCGATCGCATGATCGCCGCGTTCGCCGAACTGCTGCGGGCGGCGTTGAGCGAGTCCGGCTCGGCCGAGGTGCGCGTCGCCGACGATGTCGTCTGGCTCGAGCGCTATTTCGAACTGATGCAGGAGCGCTTCCGCGGCCAGCTGGACACGCGCATCGCCGTGGATCCGGCTGCGCGCGATGCGCGCATTCCGCGCCTGCTGCTGCAGCCGCTGGTCGAGAACGCGTTCGAACACGGATTGCGCAGCGGGCGCGGGCGCATCGACGTGACGATCGGCATGGACGGCGAGCGCCTGCGCCTCGTCGTCGCGGACGAGGGTGTCGGCGTGGCGCAGGCTTTCGAGGAAGGCGTGGGCCTGACCAACGTGCGCAGCCGGCTCGCCTTGCTCTATCCGAACGAACACGCATTCCATATCGGTCCGCGCAGCGGCGGCGGCACGCGGATCGAGATCGACCTGCCGGTACGCCGCGATGCGTGAGACGCGCGTGGCGATCGTCGAGGACGAGCCGCCGGCGCGTGCGAAGCTGCGTCGCCTGCTGGATGGGCATGCCGGCTACCGCATCGTCGCCGAAGCCGACGATGTCGCCGGCGGTCTTGCCGCACTGCGCGGCGAAGCCCCGGACCTGCTGTTTCTGGATATCCGGCTCGGAGCGGAGAACGGCTTCGACGTGCTCACGCGTGCAGCGCCGCCGTATCCGCTGATCGTATTCACCACGGCCTACCACGAGCACGCCGTGCGCGCGTTCGAGTTCGCCGCGCTCGACTATTTGCTCAAGCCCTTTGATCGCGATCGCTTCGGCCGCATGCTCGAACGCGTCGCCGAGCGACTCGCCGAGCGCGGCGAAGGCGAGGGCGACGTGGCCGGCGACGAGCGCCTGCGCCGTCTCGGTGCCGGGCTCGTGCCGCCACGACTGACCCGGCTCGTCGTGCACGAACGCGGGCGCTCGCTGATCGTGCCGATCGCCGAGGTGCAGCGTTTGAGTGCGGCCGGAAACTATGTCGAGGTGTATGCCGCCACACGCCGCCACCTCGTGCGCGCGACGCTGGCGCGGCTCGCACAGCGGCTGGATCCTGACCAATTCCTGCGCGTGCATCGCTCGCACCTGGTGCGCAGCGATTTCATCGCCGAGGTCGCGCCGTGGGCGCACGGCGATCTGCGCCTGACCCTGAAGGACGGCAGCGAGGTGATGCTGAGCCGACGCTACCGCGGGCTGCTGCCGGAGGATTGGCGTTCGCGCTAGGGCATGAACGCGTCGGTTTCGACGTAGGCGATGCGGATGCGGTTCTGCGAGGTTCCTCCGGACCAGAGGAAGACGGGCAAGGCAACGTAGGCGGCGCCAATGAGCGCGAAGGCTACGACAACGACTCGCACGATCGCGGACATCCGTCCCTCCTGGACTCCCGCAGCAACGGTGGCTGGCGCGGCCATCATGACGGGGCCGGCATCGGCCGGAACTGTCGTCGTCCCGCCGGCCTCTTCGCAGGACCCTCTCGTCACATTCCGCTTGCCGCAGCGAACGCGCGACGTTCGAATGCACGCAAGACAGGAGGATCGATCATGCGTGCAGTGCTGGTGATGGCGATGCTGGGTGTGACGTTGAACGCGCGAGCCGACTCGGCCGCCTGGTCCGCCTATGGCGGTGACGGTCGCGCTCAGCGGCATGTCGATCAGGCGCAGATCACGCCGCAGAACGTCGATCGGCTGGAGCTTGCCTGGCGCTTTCGCACCGGCGAACTCGGCCAGGGCTTCGCGCGCGCCAGCGAGGCCCTGACCTTCGAAGCGACGCCGCTGCAGATCGGCGACACGCTGTATTTCGCCACGGCGACGGGCGTCGCGTTCGCGCTCGATGCCGCTCGCGGTACGCAGCGCTGGCGCGTCGATGCCGCGGTCGATCGCGATCGCGGCTATTCGGAAATGGCGACGCGCGGCGTCAGCTACTGGCGCGATGCACAGGCGCCGGCCGGCACGGCGTGCGCCGAACGCATCCTGTTCGCGACGATCGATGCGCGGCTGCTTGCGCTCGATGCGAAGAGCGGCCAGCGCTGTGCGGATTTCGGTACGAAGGGAGAAATTCCCTTGTCCAAGGGGATACGCCTGAACGAACGCCAGCTCGGCAACTACCAGGTGACCTCGCCGCCGGCGATCGCCGGCGATGTCGCCGTGATCGGATCATCGATCGGCGACAACCGCGGTACCGATCTCGAACTCGGCGTGGTGCGCGCGTTCGACGTGCGCAGCGGCAGGGAACTGTGGCATTGGGACCCGATCCCGCGTACGGCCAAGATCCCGGCCGACGCGGCGAACCCCGAGTTCGGCGACATCGAAAGCCAGCAGGCGCACTGGACCGGCGCTGCGAACGCCTGGGCGCCGTTCGCGATCGATGCCGGACGCGGCCTGGTGTTCATCCCGACCGGGTCGGCCAGCCCCGATTTCTTCGGCGGCATGCGGCCGGGCGACGACCACTGGGCGAATTCGATCGTCGCCTTGCGCGCGGCGACCGGCGAATTCGTCTGGGGCCGCCAGCTCGTACATCACGACCTGTGGGACTACGACGTCGCCTCGCAGCCGATGCTGATCGATCTGGACCGCGACGGCGTGAAGACTCCAGCCCTGGTGCAGCTGCACAAGACCGGCCAGGTGTTCGTGCTCCATCGCGAGACCGGCGAGCCGCTGTTTCCGATCGAAGAGCGGCCGGTGCCGCAAGACGGGGTCGAGGGTGAAACGCCGTCGGCGACGCAGCCGTTCTCGTCGCTGCCGCCGCTGGTCTCGCACGCGAAGGTTGCGCCGGAAGACGCCTGGGGACTGACGTTCTGGGATCGCAACGCGTGTCGCGACAAGATCGCCGCGCTGCACAGCGAAGGCATCTACACGCCGCCGAGCCTGGCCGGAACGATCGAACGCCCGGGCTATGCCGGCGGCTCGAACTGGGGCAGCGGTGCATGGGATCCTGAGCGCAAGCTGCTGATCGCCAATGTGATGGACTTGCCCTTCGTGGTCGCGTTGATTCCGCGTGCGCAGTTCGGCGCGCAGGCCGATTCCGCCGACTACGAGCATTGGGAATTTGCGCGCCAGACGGGCACGCCGTACGGCATGCGCCGCCATCTGCTCGATTCGCCGCTCGGCGTGCCGTGCACGCCGCCGCCGTGGGGCAAGCTGGTCGCGCTCGATCTGGCGCACGGCAGGATCGCCTGGGACAAGCCGCTCGGCACTTCGCGCGACAAGGCGAGCTGGCCGTTCTGGTACATCGACGGTGCGCCGAACATCGGCGGTCCGCTGACGACCGCCGGCGGACTCACCTTCATCGGCGCGACCAGCGACAATTTCCTGCGCGCGTTCGACAGCGCGAACGGTGCGGAAGTGTGGAAGATGCGCATTCCCGCGGGGGCGCAGGCGACTCCGATGAGTTATGCGATCGGCGGCCGCCAGTACATCGTGGTCGCCGCCGGCGGCCATGCCAAGTTCGGCACCACGCGCGGCGACTACGTGCTGGCCTACGCGCTGCCTCAGTCGCCGGCGAAGTAGAGGCCTTCGACGACCGTCTTGCCGTCGGGCTGCGACGGGATGTGCGCCCAGCCGACCAGCCCTTCGCGCGTCTTCACCAGGTAGTCGGGATTTTCGCCGTCTTCGTTCTCGCTGGATGGGTTCAGGAGGATCGTCAGCTTCGTGCCCGCCGGCAGCGTCGCCAGGGCATGCTGCATGTTGCCGCCTTTGTCGGCGGTCAATGCGAGCGTGGATTTCGTGACGCCTTCGATGCCGACATAGCGGAACGCCTGCGCGGCTTCGACATAACGTTTGCCGTCGTAACGGAACAGGCGGCGATGGTCGTACAGCGTGTCGCTCTGGCCGTATACGTAGATATCGGCGTTGGCGAGG
>DASWPR010000089.1:0-1817 GCA_036398455.1 Dokdonella sp. | reverse complement strand
GGCGTTGAAGACGCATGTGACCTGATGGCCCATCATCTGCAGCAGGGCTTCCGTACCCGCGGCCACTTCGCTATTGTCCTCGACCAGCAGAATGCGCAGGCCCTGAGGTGCGCCACTTTCCTCCGCGCCGGCTTCGGGCGGCCCGTCGGCGGCGGGTTCGGCCGCGGCACGCGGCAGATAGAGACGCACCGAAGTACCGGCGCCGACCGCGCTGTCGATCGCGGCAAGACCACCTGAGCGCTCGCAGAACGCGAAAACCTGCGGCAAGCCGAGGCCCGTGCCCATGCCTTTCGGCTTGGTCGTGAAAAGCGGCTCGAAGGCTCGCGCGAGTACCTCCGGCGCCATGCCCACGCCCGTATCTTCGAGCGATAGCTGCACGAAGTCGCCTGTCAGCGGAAAACCGTCTGCGGGCCGGAAATGGATATTGGTGGCTCGCACCGTGAAGCGCCCACCGTTCGGCATGGCGTCGCGCGCGTTCACGGCCACGTTGATGAGCGCCAGCTCCAGTTCCGCGACGTCGACGTGTATCGGCCAGATCTCGACGCCGAGATCGATGACCAGCGACACCTTCGCGCCGAGCGAGGCGCGCAGCAACTCGCGGCATGCCGGCAGCCAGCGTTCGAGCGACAGCGTTTCGTTGCGCAAGGGCTGCTTGCGCGCTACGCCGAGTAACTGCCGGGTGAGCGACTGGCCGCTCTTGAGCGCCCGTTCCATCGCCGACAATTCGCGGTCGAGTCCGGCCGCGCCGCGCCGCCGGGCGATCTGCAGGTTGGCCGAGAGGATCATCAGCAGGTTGTTGAAATCGTGCGCGACGCTGCCGACCAGCGTGCCCAGCGCTTCCATCTTGCGCGACTGACGGTACGCCGACTCGATCGAGCGGCGCATGGACGCTTCGGCCTGCCAGCGCTCCCACGCTTCCTCTTCGGCGCCAAGCCGGCGCAGCGACAACCAGATCACGCACCACAGCACGATGGACGGCGTGAACATCGACAGGATCAGCACGCCGAGATGCCGGTACCACGCGGCCCAGATCGCGGAGGCGCGATAGCCGCAGACCACGTAGACGGGATATGAACCGACGTGGCGGAACGCGAGAATCAGATTTTCGCCGTCGACGTTCGAATGCATGCGCACGACGCCGGCCCGCCGTCCTTGCGCGAGGGCTTCGGCGAACGGCGTGTGCTGCGCCATCGCGGTGGGTTCGTGCGGCGAGCGCGGGTAGTGCGCGAGGATCGAGCCGTCCACGCGCACGAGGCTCATGGTCATTGGTGTGCCGCTGCCGCCGAGCAATTCGCGGTAGAACGCGTCGAAATAGCTCGGCCGCAGCGCGACGGTGACGACGCCGGCGAACGAGCCGTCGGCGCCAGTCCGCTCGACGCCCATGTTGAACACCTGTTCGCCGGCAACATGGCCGGTGATGACCTTCGACACATGCTCGAGACTCTTGCCGTCGCGAACGCCGGTGAAATCGTCGCGCTCGCCGATCGAGACGGCAGGCGACGGAAAGTAGCGGCTGCTGGCGAGCAAGGTGCCGTCGCGCCCGAAGATCGACACGGCAGCCACCTGCGGATAGCCGCCGCCCATCACGCGCAGCTTCTCGTGGATCGCGGCTTCGCGCGCGCGGATGCCGCTGTCGTCCAGACCGTCGGTCAGATCGACGATGCGCGAGTCGAGCGTCTCATTCATGTCGAACACTTTCAGCGCGTGTTCTTCCGCGACCCGCACCGTGCGCAGCGTCATATCGGTGGCGTCGGCCTCGCGCGTGCGCAGATAGCTGATTGCCATTGCGGCGACATACAGGCACGGCAAGACAATCG
>DASWPR010000088.1:0-2492 GCA_036398455.1 Dokdonella sp. | reverse complement strand
CTGCCGCCGGTGACGAGGGCGATCTTGCCGCTGTGCTTGCTGCTGTGGAGGGGTGTCATGGGGTGCTCCTGGATATGGATATCGGGGTCGCTGCCGCCGCTGCGGCGCGGGTTGGACGTCACTCTAATTGGAGGCCATGTGTGGATAAATACGGTTCTTGTGGTTTCTTTATTTCCACAGGTGAATAATTAGCCGAAACACATCGGGCATCGGCATGGATCACTTCCTCGCGATACGCGTGTTCGCACGCGTGGTGGAAAGCGGCAGCTTCACCAAGGCGGCCGGGTCCCTGCGCATGCCCAAGGCGACGGTGACCAAGCTGGTGCAGTCGCTCGAGGCGCATCTGCGCGTGAAGCTGCTGCTGCGCACCACCCGGCGCGTCAGCGTGACGGTGGACGGCGCCGCGTACTACGAGCGCACGCGCCACCTGCTCGGCGAGCTGGAGGACATCGAGGCCACGCTCGGCAACGCGCAGGCGAGTCCGCGCGGGCAGCTGCGCATCGATACCGGCGGCTCGGTGGCGAGCGGCATCCTGATCCCCGCGCTACCCGCGTTCCGCCTGCGCTATCCGGAGATCCGCCTCGAACTCGGCGTCACCGACCGCACCATCGACCTGGTCAGCGAGAACGTCGACTGCGTGATCCGCAGCACCGCGAATGATCCGCTGCTGGCGACGCGGCGCGTCGGCAGCCTGCGCTGGACCACCTGCGCGACGCCGGCGTACTTGCAGCGGCATGGCGTGCCGCTGCATCCGCGCGATCTGGAGAATGGCCGGCACGAGGTGGTCGGCTACTTCTCCGCACTCAGCGGACGCACGCAGCCGCTGCGCTTCGTGCGGGGCGAAGAGACGATCGAAATCAAGCTGCGCGGCAGCGTTGCCGTGAATGAAAGCAATGCGCACGCGGCCACGGCCCTGGCTGGACTCGGCCTGGTACAGACGCTCGATTTCATGGCGCGTCCGCACATCCTGAGCGGCCAACTGATCAGCGTACTCGACGACTGGCAGCCGGCGCCGCAGCCGGTCTACGTGGTGTACCTGCCGAACCGCCACCTCAGCGCCAAGCTGCGCGTCTTCGTGGACTGGACGGCCGAGCTGTTTGCCGCTCTCGACTGAGCCGCAGTAGCCTAGTCGACCATGGCCGGCACCGCGCGCGCGACCACGCAGTTGCGCCCCCTCGCCTTCGCGGCGTACAGCGCGCGGTCGGAACTGGCGATCAGCGCCGCCGGCGAAAGCTGGGCATGCGGCCGCGCGGCGCTGACGCCGATGCTGACGGTGACATGCGCGGCGACCGACGAGCGCGGGTGCACCAGCGCCATCGCTTCGACGCGTCGGCGCAGGCCTTCGCCGAAACGGCGCGCTTCGCGCAGGTCGGTCTGCGGCAGCAGCAAGGCGAGTTCGTCGCCGCCGTAGCGCGCCACCAGTTCCTCCGTGCCGCTGGCGATGTCCGTGCACAGGCGCGCGAGGTCGTGCAGGCACTCGTCGCCGTACAGATGTCCGCGCGCGTCGTTGAGCGGCTTGAAGCAGTCGACGTCGACCAGCAGCAGGGCAAGCGAGCCGGCGTCGCGCACGTGCCGCTGCCATTCGTCGGTGAGGCGCTCGTCGAAGCAGCGGCGGTTCGCGATGCCGGTCAGGCCGTCGCTCATCGACAGCTGGCGCAGCTTGCGGTTGGCGAGTTCGAGCTCGCGCACGATGCGCGCGAAATGGATCGCGCCGGCGATCTGCGCGGCGATCGCATCGAATACCGCGGTGACCTCGGGGGTGAAGAAATCCGCCTGCGTGCTTTCCAGATTCAGCACGCCATGCAGGCGCTCGCGATGGCGGATCGGCACCAGGTACTCGGAATTGACTTCGTGATTGCCCGGCACGTAGTCCGGATCGTCGTGCACGTCGGAAATCAGCTGCGCCTTGCCGCTGCGCACGCAGCGCCCGGCGGCGCCGACGGTGACCGGCCACGGCAGGTCGCCGGGCAGCGCCAGCACGATGCGGCCGGACCAGACCTCCTGCGCGAAATGCATGCCGTCGTCGTCGAGCAGGATGATGCTCGCGATGGTCACCGGCAGATTGCGCGCGATGCAGTCCACGATGCGCTGCAGGACCGCCTCCAGCGTCTCGCCCTGCAACGCCTCGCTGGACACCTGCGCGAGGATCTCGGTGAGCATCGTGCGGCGGCCGGCCACGTCGCGCTCGGCCCAGGGCGGGGCCGGCTCGATCGGGTATGCGTTGTTTCCCCCAGGCTGCGTCATTGGTGCCGACTCGCGCGACAAGCGCAGTCTACAGACGCGCGGGGTGTCGCGATGAGTGGTTTACGGCAGCTTTGTACTTTGCTCCAGGCGTGCCCGCTTCCGCGCTGCGGCACCTTCCCCCGCGGGCGGCGGAAGAAACGGCATTTTCGGCTTGCGAGAACGGCCGGCAGCGCCGGCCCGGCCTGCCTCGGGTTACTGGCCGAGGTCCTGCAGGAAGCGGTTCGTGTACTCCAGCGCCGAGCTGCCGG
>DASWPR010000087.1:0-1845 GCA_036398455.1 Dokdonella sp. | reverse complement strand
GGCTCGGCTTCGGCGGCCTCGCCGCCGGCGCGAAGGTGCCGCTGTCTTCACGCGCTCAAGCCGTGGCCGATCACCTGGCTGCGCACGGCGCCTCGTTCTTCGACGAACTGCTGAACGGCACGCGCCTTCTGCATACCCAGCTCGAAGAGGCGCTGGCCGAACTGGTCGCCTCCGGGCTGATCAACGCAGACAGTTTCAGCGGCCTGCGCGCCTTGCTGGTGCCTTCGTCCAAGCGTCCGTCGACGCGGCGCCGGCATGGCCGCCGCACGGCCCTGTTCGGCATCGAGGATGCCGGGCGCTGGTCGCTGGTGCGACGGCGTGTGGTGCCGGACGAGGCGCCAGGCACACGCACGAAGTTCGATGGCGAGTCGGTCGAGCACATCGCGCGCCTGTTGCTCAAGCGGTACGGCGTCGTCTGCTGGCGCGTGCTCGCGCACGAGGCCGAATGGCTGCCGCCGTGGCGTGACCTGGTGCGCGTCTATCATCGGCTGGAGGCGCGCGGCGAGATCCGCGGCGGCCGTTTCGTCGCCGGCATTTCGGGCGAGCAGTTCGCGCTGCCCGAGGCGATCGCGTCGCTGCGCAGCCTGCGCCAGCGCGCGCCGAACGAAACCTGGGTGTGCCTGTGCGGCGCCGATCCGCTGAACCTCGTCGGCAGCGTGCTGGCCGGCGACAAGGTGCCGCGCCTGGTCGGCTCGCGCGTGCTGTATCGCGACGGCGTGCCGGTCGCCAAGCGCGTCGCCGGCGAGACGATCCTGCTCGAAGCAATGGATGCTCGCACCGAACAGGCGGCATGCTCGAAGCTGCTGCACGGTCCGGAACGCGGCTACGTCGAAAGCGTCGAGGAATCCGCCGACGAGCCCGAGGACGCGCAGGCGCCGTCGTGAGCCAGCTGGCGCTGTTCGATCTCAGCGCGCCGCTGCTCGACAGCGCGCGCGGCAAGGTGACCTATCAGGCGAACTTCGTGGCGTCCGACGAGGCCGCCCACTGGTTCGAGATCCTGCGCGAGGGCATCGCGTGGAAGGCGGGCCGGCGCAGGATGTACGAGCGCGAAGTCGACGTGCCGCGCGTCACCGCGCACTTCCGCCTCGATTCCTCGGGCCGTGCCGATGCATCGGCGCCGGCGGCCGTGGCCGGCGTGCTGGGCACGGCCGCTGCACGCGTGCGCGCGGCGGTCGGTGCGCCGTTCAACAGCGTCGGCGTCAATCACTATCGCGACGGCAACGACAGCGTCGCGCCGCATCACGACACGCTGCACGATCTCGTCGTCGGCGAACCGATCGCGCTGTTGTCGCTCGGTGCAACCCGGCGCATGGCGATCCGCGCGCAGGCGAGGGGCAGCGCGGAGCGCGCCATCGCGATCGACCTGGTCGCCGGCAGCCTGCTGGTGATGAGCTATTCGAGCCAGTTGCACTACCTGCACGGCATCGCCAAGACGCGCGCGCCGGTCGGGCCGCGCATCAGCCTCGCGCTGCGCGTGCGGCCGGACTGACTCGAGCGGAATCGCTCAGACCTGAGACATGGCTGAAGCCTGAAATACAGCCGAAGGTCGAAGCACAGCCGAAGCCTGAAACACGAAGAACGCGAAGTCGCAGCTCACTGTTCATGGGCTTTCTTCGTTCCTTCGCGATCTTCGCGCCCTTCGTATTTCCATCTTTCCATTTCCGCCCATCGGACGACGCCGGCTGCAGCGATGGCGCGCCGCTAGGGTTCGATGACCATCTCGATCACGATGGGGATGCCGACATCGCCGAAGATCTCCGGCGGCTTCGGGAACGGCGCATCGGCCAGATGCTCGACGTAGCAGATCGACATCGGCGTGCGCGGCTGCAGGTCGACCTGGGCGAA
>DASWPR010000086.1:0-4759 GCA_036398455.1 Dokdonella sp. | reverse complement strand
GAAGCGGCACTGCTCGCCGCCGTGCTGGTGGCCGGCGTACTGGCCGGTGCGATTCCGGCGCTGCTCGCGTATCGCCGCGCGCTGTCGGATGGACTCAGCCTGAGGATATGAGAATGCTCCTGCGCCCTGCCTGCCGAGTGCTGCTTGCCGTTGCGATCCTGTGTACGGCATGCAGTCGCGAGCAGCCGACGACTGCAGCGGCGACCGCGGTCGCGGCGAAGCCGGCACCAGACCCCAAGGCGACCGCGGACGGCAGCGTCGCTGCGCGTGCGTATGCGCAAAGCCGCGGCCTCGAAGCGACGACGACCGGTGCGGTCGCGCCGGAGCAACCCGTCGACAGCGACGGCTACGGCGAACTCGACTGGCTGAAGATGATGCCGAAGGAGGACCTCGACGCGCTCAGGAACCCGGCGCCGGTACAGCACGTCGGCCGCCTGCGGATGGCCCAGTTCGGCACCTTCAATACGGTCGCCGAGGTGACCGGCCACAAGATCAAGCTGCCCGGCTACGTGGTGCCGATCGAAAGCGACGATCAAGGCCGCATGACCGAATTCTTCTTCGTGCCGTTCTTCGGCGCGTGCATCCATGTGCCGCCACCGCCGCCCAATCAGCTGGTCTACGCCCGGCTCGCCAAGCCGATCAAGACGCCGCAGATCTGGGACCCGTACTGGCTGCGCGGCGAGCTGCGCGTGGAGACGGTGAAGAACCAGATCGCCGGCTCCGCCTATAGGATGATCGACGCCGTGCTGGTGCCGTATGACGGCTGAGCGGAAGACGCTCGCACGCTCGGTGCTGATCGCCAGCGCGATCGGCATCGCCTTGGCCGCGTGCGACGAGCATGCGCAGGCGCCGGCAACGCCCGCCGTCGATTTCGCCGAGATCGAGTGGAAGGCATTGATCCCGCCGGAGGAGATCGAGAACTACCACCTCGCGGTCGCTTTTTCGATGCGCAACATCGATCACAACTCGGAACAGCGCGCTGCGCAGTTCGGCTCGTTCAAGACGGTCGCCGCGATGGAAGGCCGCGCGGTGTCGCTGGCCGGCTACGTGGTGCCGCTCGATACCGACGATCGCGGCCGCATGACGGCGTTCTTCTTCGTGCCGACAATGGGCGCCTGCATCCATGTGCCGCCGCCACCGCCGGATCAGATGGTCTACGTGACCTTGTCGCAGCCGATGCCTGCACCGGAACCCGGCGATTCGCGCTGGCTGCGCGGCACGCTGCACACGCAGACGCACGATGCCGATCTCGCCAGCGCGGCCTACAGCATGCAGGACGCGCAACTCGCCCCGCGGCCGCTCGACGCAGGCTCCTAGGCGGCAAAGACGCGCGCTGATCGGCTAGAGTGCCGCCGCTCATGCGCCTCTCGCTGCCCGCGTCGTTCGGCAATGGCCTGCATCGTCTGCGGCTGGCCGACGGGCGCGCGGCGATCGCGAAAATCCGCCGCGCCGCGCCGACCGGTTTCTTCGCCGCCGAAGCGCGCGGACTCGAAGCCCTGCGCGACACACGAACCCTGCGCGTGCCGCAGGTATTCGATGTCGGCGCCGAGGCCATCGTGCTCGAAGATCTCGGCGCGGGGCACGCGACGGCAGCGCATTGGCAACGCGCCGGCACGCAGCTTGCGCAGATGCACCGCCCGACGGGAGCGGCCTTCGGCTTCGACACGGACGGCTGGTGCGGCGACAACCCGCAGGGCAATCCGCGCGATCTCGACGGCCAGGCCTTCTTCGCGCAACACCGGTTGCTCGCGCAAGCCGTGCGCGCGCACTCGAACGGCCTGCTCGGCATCGCCGATCTGCGTCGCGTCGAACACATCGCCGCGCGCCTGTCCGACTGGCTGCCGCCGATGCCGGCGGTGCTCGTGCACGGCGATCTGTGGCTCGGCAACCTGCATGCGTGTGGCGGCGGCGAACTCGCCCTGATCGACGGCGGCGCGGTCCATCATGGCTGGGCCGAGACCGATCTTTCGATGCTGATCCTGTTCGGCGAACCACCGCATGATTTCTTCGATGCATACGAGTGGCAGGCGGGCATCACGCGCGATTGGCGCGAACGGGCGCCGCTGTACAACCTGTATCACTGGCTCAACCACTTGAATCTGTTCGGTGCAGGCTATCGAAGCGCTGTGCTGGCGGTGATGGGGCGATTCGGCTGATGGTTTGCCCGGTGTCGATCGCGAGGCTCGGCATTCGCGATGACGCGCCCCCTTCCGCCCTGCCGGGCACCTTCCCCCGCTGCGCAGGGGAAGGGAACGCATGCTTCTCGATACGCTTGCTTTGAAGGCGCGCTCGCAATACCGCTGGATTCGTCGGCGAACCGCCGCGGGAATTCTTCGATGCGTACGAGTCGCAGGCGGGCATCACGCGCGATTGGCGCGAACGGGCGCCGCTGTACAACCTGTATCACTGGCTCAATCACTTGAATCTGTTCGGTGCGGGCTATCGAAGCGCTGTGCTGGCGGTGATGGGGCGATTCGGTTGATGGTTTGCCCGGTGTCGATCGCGAGGCTCGGCATTCGCGATGACGGCGCCCCCTTCCGCCCTGCCGGGCACCTTCCCCCGCTGCGCAGGGGAAGGGAACCTGTGCTGGATACGCTTACCTTCGCGGGGGAACGAACGCATGCTTCTTGATACGCTCGCTTTGAAAGGAGCGCTCGCGGTCGCGCCGGATTCGCGCGTGCTTCCTACCCGACCACTCAAAGATCGCGCGCCACCCGAAACCCGACGCGGGCGCTGCGCGTGTCGCCCGCCGCCGCGATGCGGAACGCCGAGCGTACCTGGTCGGGGTCGCTGCCCCAGGAGCCGCCGCGCACGACGTGGCGCTCGCAGCCGGGATTGACCCATGCGGTGCTGTCGCGCGGGGCGCGCACGTAGTTGTCGTGCCAGCAGTCTTCGACCCACTCGGACACGTTGCCTTCCATGTCGAACAGGCCGAACGCATCCGCGCCAAACGTCTTGACCGGCGCCGGTCCCCAGTAGCCGTCGCTGTAGCGTGGAAATGCGCTCGACCAGCTGCGCTTGGACGGCGAGCGGTCGCCTTCGCCGGTAAAATTGCCGACCACCTTGTCCGGATCGCCGTCGCCCCAGGGATAGCGCGTGCTCGAACCGGCACGCAACGCGTATTCGAACTCCGTCTCGCTCGGCAGGCGGTATTTCTTGCCGGTACGCGCGGACAGCCATTCCAGATAGGCGTTGGCATCGTTCCACGACACGTTGATCACCGGCAGGTTGTCGCCGGCGCGCTCGCCGCGATAATCGTTCTGCCAGGTCATGCCGCTGCGGTTGCTGATGCGGCCGGTGCCTTCTTCGTAGACCGCGCTGCCGCCGAGCTTTTCGGCGTCGGTCACGTACTTGGTCGCGCGCACGAATTCGCGGAACTGGCCGACGCTGACCTCGCTCTGCCCGAGCGCAAAACCGATTTCCACGCGCACACGCCGTTGCGGTTCCTCGTTGTCGACATGGCCTTGTTCGTCGGCTGCCGAGCCCATCACGAACTCGCCGGTCGGAATCACCACCACCGCAGGCGCCGCGCCGGCGATGTCGAGGAAGCGGTCGTGCACGACCTGGCCCGGCTTGAAGCTCGCGTACAGGCGCGCGTTGCGCAGGCGCTGGTTGAAATCGTCGACGCCGGCAAGGTCGGGGCTGATCGCCTGGGCCTTCCTGGCCAGGTCCTCGGCGAGATCGGCATTGCCCGAATCGAGCGCCGAGCGCGCCTGAGCCAGCACCGTCTCCGCGCGCTGGCTGCGGATGCCGTCGATGCGCGAGCGGGTTTCCAGCAGCGGCTGCGAACCGGGCCGTATCGCCGAGGCGAGCGCGAGCATGCCGTCGGCATTGCTGAAGTTGTCCTGCGCCGCTTCCGCCAGGGCGTGATCGAGATAGGTACGCTCGATCGCGGCGAGGCCGTTGTCGGCCAGATGATTGCCGGGATCGCGCTTCATCACTTCGCGGTACAGCGCCAGCGCGTTGCCGTCGGCCGGTTCGGTGACATGGCCGCTCTTCACCAGCTCGGCCGCCTGCGCCAGCATCGGCAGGATGTCGTGCAGCGTCTTCAGGCGCGTGCGCGCAGCGGCCAGCTCGTCGTCGTCGTGCGGCAGCTCGGCGTAGGCGGCCAGGTAGCGCTGGGCGGCGTTTTCGTCGCCGCGATCGATCGCGGCGAGCGTCCAGTCGCGCACGGCGCCGCCGATGCGTTCGAGCGCGGCATCGGCGTCCGTGTTGTTTTCGGCCTGCGCCAGCACGCTGCGATAGAGGGCGACCGCGCCGTCCTTCGGGTCGAGCAGGCTGCCTTGTTCCTCGGCGCTGCGCGCACGCTTGAGCAGGGCCGCGATCGCCTTGGTGGTCAGCACCGGCGGCCCCATGCGTACCGCATCGGCGAACGAGGTGCCCGATTCGCCATCGGGCGCCGGCGGCGAGACCGATATCGCCGCCACCGTCTGCGCCGGCGGCGCCTGCACGGCCGACCAGGTGTTCGCCGGAAGCGTCGGCGCATGCTGCGCCGGAAGCGTCGTCGCCACCGGCTGGGTCGTCTGCGGCTGGATATGCAGGATGCCGGGAAAGAAACGGTAGATCAGGGCGAACGCGAGCAGCGCGATGCCGGCGGCGCCGCCGAGGGTGTGCTGCTTGCGTGCGACTTCGGTACCGGGCATCGTGGCTGGATTATCGGTGCTGGTCGCGGCAGAGAGAAGCGACTCGCGCAACGCCGCACATGAACCGTTTAGAAAAAGGAACCGGGTTTGGCCGATTGGATCGAGCGCAGCGACAC
>DASWPR010000085.1:0-3297 GCA_036398455.1 Dokdonella sp. | reverse complement strand
GCAAGCCGTTCAGTTCGCCGGTTTCGGCGCGACACGCATCAGGCCGTGTCCGAACAGATAGCTCGTGGTCTGGTAGTAGGTGACGGCCTCGTCGATCAGTTCGGGCTTGGGCAGATCGAGCGGCGCCGCGTCGCCGCTGTTGTCGAACCTGGGAATGCTCTGCTGCACGTTCTGCTTCGGCGCCAGCACGGTCAGCACGTCGCCGCGCAGGTAGCCGGCTTTCTGGTAGTTGCCGAGCACGATGCGCTCGCGGCCGGGTTCGAGCTTCATGATGTCGTAGCCGTAGAAGCGCGAGGTATAGCTGAAGTCGAGCAGGCCGAGCACGGTCGGCGCGATGTCGATCTGGCTCATCAGCCGATCGACGTGCTTCGGTTCGACGTGCTTGGGCGAATAGATGAACAACGGAATGTGATAGCGATTCATCGGCAGCGCCGAGCGTCCCCAGCTCGATGCGCAGTGATCGGCGGTGATCACGAAAAGCGTGTCGTCGAACCACGGCTTGCTCGCGGCGCGCTTGAGAAAATCGCCGATCGCCCAGTCGGTGTACTTGACCGCGCCGGCGCGGCCGGCCTTGCCCGAGGGCAGGTCGATGCGATCGGGCGGATAGGTGAACGGCGGATGGTTCGACGTCGTCATCACGTGCACGAAGAACGGCTTGCCGCCGGCGACAGCGCGATCGGCTTCGCGCATCGTCAGCGTGAACAAGTCCTCGTCGGCGACGCCCCACACATTGCCGGAGTGCACCTGGTCGCGCGGAATGTCCGAGCGGTCGGCGATGCGATAGCCGTTGTGGGAGAAGAAATAATTCATGTTGTCGAAGTAGCCGTAGCCACCGTAGGCGAAGATCGAGTCGTAGCCCTTGCCATCGAACACCGAGCCCAGCGAGAACAGGTTTTCGTTGTCCGGCCGCTTGACGATCGACTGCCCCGGCGTCGGCGGCACCGCCAGCGCCAGCGCTTCGAGGCCGCGCACCGTGCGCGTGCCGCTCGCATAGAGATTGGTGAAGAACAGGCTCTTGTCGGCCAGCGCATCGAGATTCGGCGTGATGCCCTTGGTGTTGCCGAACGCCGTGAGCAGGTCGCCGGACAGGCTCTCGACGCTGATCAGAACCACGTTGAGATGCTTTTCCGGCCCCGGATTCTCGATCGCACGTGAAATATCGTGCGGGTCGTCGCTGAGGAAGCGCGCCTCGGGCGTCTTCAGCAGTTCGCGCAGCTTGGCGAACGCGGTCGCATCGGGCAGCGTGCGATAGAAGCGATCGTAGTCGAGCTCGTTGTTCCGATAGGCGGAAAAGAATTCGTAGATGCCGTTGCCGGCCAGCTGGTTGACGTAGGCGTTGCTGGTCTGTTCCTTGTCCTCGCCGTCGACGAGGGCGCTGACAGCGATCGTTGCGAGCAGCCATGCCAGGGTCACCATCGAGCGGGCGCGGAAACGCGAAGCATCCGCTTGCGGCAGCCAGCGGCGGCGGGTGAGGTAGAGGATCAGGGCGGCGACCAGGGTGAGCAGGCCGAGCAGCTTTCCGACCGGATAGGAGGCGCGGATGTTGCCGATGACTTCGCGCGAATACACCAGGTAGTCGACCGCGATGAAGTTGAAGCGGCTGGCGAATTCGTCCCAGAACAGCCATTCCGCCGCCGCCACGAACAGCAGGATATAGACCAGCGCGAGGCAAAGGACTGCGAGCAGGACGCGCAGCGGTCGCGCCGCGATGAAGCGGTTGGGCACCAGCCACAGATACAGCACCAGCGGCCAGCCGAAGTAGACGAAAGCGACGAGGTCGTAGCCGAGGCCCACCGCGAACAGATAGAGCCAGTAGAGCGGGCTCAGCGGCACGCCGGAGCCGGTCTTGACCAGCAGGATCAGGCGGGTCAGGAATGCGATGGTGAGGAAGACGGCGGCGAGCCAGACCAGCGGGGCATATCGCTGGCGCAGCGCGCCAGGCACGAGGGCATTACTGCGCAAAGACTGTCTCCAGAGGGGCTTGTTGCCGCCGCGCGGACGAACGCGCATGGGCAAGCGGGATGAGGCCGCGAGTGTACGGCTTCGGTGCTGCCGTATACAGAATGTGTTGCATTCGCAAGCGCGTTCGGCCTCGCGCACCGCAGCGGCGCGCCGGCCGATGTCCCACCCTCTGTCCGGCCCGACGTGAAGCGCGCCGGAACGGGAATCGACGCGTCGATTGACGGGTACGGCAGTCGCTTCGATGATGCGCGCCATGTTCAAACCTGCCCGCTTCGCATTCCTGTGCGCCCTCGCGTTCGCCGTCCTGCCGTGCCTGGCGCAGGAGCCGGATCCGGCCAAGCTGATCGACGATGCGCGCGCGCAGCTCGCCGGCATCCAGAAGCAGCTCGCAGGTGGTGACGTCGACGACGCCACGCTGGATACCTTTCGCGACCAGACCGCCGCGCTCTCTGCACAGGCCGACGCGCTGGCCGGGGATCGCGCGCCGAAGCTGGCCGCGCTCGAGGCGCGCCTGAAGGAACTCGGGCCGGCACCGCCGAAGGGCACCCCCGAAGCAACGGATATCACTGCGCAGCGCAACGACCTCGACAAGCAGCGCGCGGCGGTCGATGCCGAGATCAAGCGCGCCAAGCTGCTGGCGGTCGACAGCCAGCAGCTTTCCGGCGACATCGCCGAGGAACGCCGCTCGAGGTTTCAGGGGCGCTTGTCGCAGCGGCGCGCGTCGCCGTTGTCGGCCGCCTTCTGGCGCGAGGTCGGCAACAACGCCGGCGGCGATGCCGCGCGGCTGGCCGCGCTCCGCGACGGTGTCGCCACTTCGCTGAACGATGCCTTCGCACCCGACAACCGCCTGTTCGCGTTCGGCGGCATCGCGCTCGGATTGCTGCTGATCGTATTCGTGCGCTGGCGCGCCGAGCGCGCATTGATGCACCTGACCGCCGACCGTGTTCCGCATGGCCGCCTGCGCCGTTCCGCGCTCGCATTCGCCGTGGTCATCGTCGTCACGGTATTCAGCGGCGGCGGCGCGCAAGTCATAGCGACCGGTCTGGACTGGCACCAGGCGTTCTCGCAGGCCGAGGCGACGCTGGCGCGCGCGATCGTCGCGGCGGTGTTCTTCGGCGGCTTCGTCGCCGGCCTCGGCCGTGCGCTGCTGGCGTCGGCGCGTCCGTCGTGGCGGTTGCCGCCGATTCCCGACGAGGTCGCGCAACGCCTGCGCGTGTTTCCCCTGTTGTTCGGCACGGCGGTCGCGTTCAGTGTGCTCCTTAACCGGCTCAATGCACTCACCAGCGCCAGCCTGCCGGCGACGATCGCGAGCAGCGTCGTCGTCGTTCTGCTCTA
>DASWPR010000084.1:0-4368 GCA_036398455.1 Dokdonella sp. | reverse complement strand
CGGCAATCTGGAACGGCACGCCGCAGGTGTTCGGCGTCGACACCGGCAAGCTGCTGACGCCGACCGCGATGAACGCGGGCATGCACTTCGATGCGACCGGCATCATGGGCTTCGATTTCGGCATCGGCCTGCTGTGGCCGTCGAGCTTCGCGATCACCGACCAGGGACCGGACTACCCGGTCGTCGTCGCACCCGCGGCGGCGAACAACCTGACGGTCGGCTCGCAGAACATGCTGCGCTTCTTCAACGACATCGCCGACTCCGGCAGCATCGACACCTGCGCGAACACGAATCCGGGCTCGGCCGACGTCTGCCCGACGCCGGAGCAATTCGCGGTGCGTCTGTCGAAACTGTCGAAGCAGGTGCGCGAGGTGTTGCGTGCGCCGGCCGTGCTGGCCGCCGAGGAAGTGGAGAATCTCCCCACGCTGCAGTCGCTGGCCGACCAGATCCACGCCGACAATGCCAATCTCACCTACAGCGCGCACCTGATCGAAGGCAACGACATCGGCGGCATCGACATCGGCTTCCTCGTACGCAGCGATGTGACCATCAATGCGGTGACCCAGCTCGGCAAGAACACGCAGACCAGCGACGGCTGCGGCACCACCTCGCCCTGCCTGCTGAACGACCGCCCGCCGCTGCTGCTCGACGCCAGACTCGGCACGCTGCGCTTCGCCGTGCTGGCGATCCACAACCGCTCGCTCAGCGGCGTCGACGATGCGGTGGACGGCCCGCGCATCCGCCAGAAGCGCCTGGAGCAGGCGCAGTACGTCGCGGCGATCGTGCAGAGCTGGCAGACCAATGGACAATATGCGCTGCCCGATGGCGATGTCGTGCCGAACCCGGATGCGACGGTGCCGCTGGTGATCGTCGGCGACTACAACGCGTTCGAATTCAGCGACGGCTACGTCGACGCCTACGGCCAGATCGCCGGCACGGCGGTGGAAAGCCAGAACCTCGTGTGGGCGCCGACGATCACCTCGCCGGCTCTGCGTTCGGACTGCCGCGCGGCGCCGATCGGTTCCGCGCTGCCGAAGCCGGTGCCCTACTCGTTCGTGTTCGACGGCTACGCGCAGGAACTCGACCACGTGCTGATGACCAGGCCGGCCTGGAGCCGCTGCGTGCAGTACAGTGGCGCGCACGGCAATGCGGATATTCCGGAAGGCGGCCCCGAGGCCACCGATCCGAGCACGCCGCTGCGCAGCGCCGATCACGACGGTTTCGTGGTCGAGCTGCGCGGCAATGCGCCGCTGCCGGGTACCCCGCGCTCGAAGTAGCCGCTATCCTTCCGATGGGGCTGCATGAAGGGCCGGCTCGCCGGCCCTTCGCTTTTCTGGAGGACGCTGGTTTGCTCGTCCTTCGCTTTTTTCTGGGGATATCGGCTTGCTGATCCTTCACCTTCCGGAGGACGCTGGCTCGCCGGCCCCTCGTTTTGCTGGAGAACGATGAAACGTCTGCGCGCATTCCTGCCGCTGCTGGTGCTGGTCGCAATCGGCGTCGCCCTGCTCGCATCGGGCGCTCTCGACCGCTTCGATCCGCACCACATCGTGCAGGAGGAGGAAGCCTTGCGCACGGACATCGCCGCGCATCCGTGGCTGTCCGCGTTCGCACAGGTCGGCGTGATGACGCTGGCCATCGCCACCGGCGTTCCCGGCGCAGTGGTCATCGTGCTCGCTGGCGGCATGCTGTTCGGCACGCTCACCGGCACCTTGCTGTCGGCGATCGGCAGCACGCTCGGCGCGACGATCCTGTTCCTCGCCAGCCGCTCCGCCTTCGAGCAAGGCAGCGGCACGCCGCCGGCCCTGGTCGGCAGACTGCGCGCCGGCTATCACGCCTATCCGATCAGCTTCGCCATGTTCATGCGCCTGGTGCCGTTCTTTCCGTTCGGCGGCGTCACCGTCGCGCTGGCCTGGCTGCGCTGCCCGCTGTGGCTGTTCCTGACCGCGACCGTGCTCGGCGGCACCGTGATGATCGCGTTCGAAACCGCGCTCGGCGCCGGCCTGACCGAGACGATCGCACGCGAAGGCGAGGTCTCGCTGAACCTGTTCACCCATCGCCGCGTGCTGCTGCCGGTGCTCGGCATGGCTGTGCTCGCGCTGGCGCCGATCGTGCTGAGCCAACTGCGCCGGCTCGGACGCCGCAAACCCGACTGAGGCAGCGCGCGACCTGAGTGTCGTCCGCCCGCGCCGCAACGCGATGCCACGGCGCGGCGCCGGTGTCCATTGCACGACCCGGCGCGCGCCGGCAAAACGCGCCGCCTTGCCCGCCAGCGCACGCGCCGACGCACACCCCGCGCGCGCCCGCACATTGAGCCGTCTCGCGGCCATCGGCTATCCTGCTGCGGATCAGCGGCACCGGTCCGCCACATTCCTTAGTCGTCCGAGGTGCCGTTGAGTCCTGTCCCGCCGCCGTTCGTGGTCCGCAAGTCGTTCTGGCGTGCGCTCGGGCTGACTTTGCTGGTCGCCCTGCTCAACGTCGCGCTGTGGGGATTCGTCAACCGGCCGGTGCAGATCGCCGACTGGCATGGCGAGATCGGCGGCTTCGCATTCAATCCGTTTCAGCGCTACCAGGACCCGATCCGGCAGATCTTCCCGAGCGAGTCGGATATCGACGGCGACATCCGCCTGCTGTCGCGCTACACCAAGCGGCTGCGCACGTATTCTTCATTGGAGAACCCGCAGATCCCGCGTCTGGCGAGCTTCTACGGCGTGCGCGTGATGGCCGGCGCCTGGATCGAAGGCCGCGCCGAACGCAACGAGAACGAGCTGAGCGCGCTGATCGCGCTCAGTCGCAAGAACGCCAACATCGATCGTGCGATCGTCGGCAACGAGGTGATCCTGCGCGGCGACCTCAGCGTCAAGGACCTGATCGGCTACATCGATCGCGCCCGCGCGCAGCTGAAGATTCCGGTCTCGACCGCCGAACCGCTCGACACCTGGCAGCGCAACCCCGAGCTGATCCGCCACGTCGACTTCGTCACCGTGCACATCCTGCCGTACTGGGAACGCGTGCCGCGCAAGGACGCGGTCGGCTTCGTGCTCGGCCAGCTGCGTTCGCTGCGCGAGATCGTCGACAGGATTTCGCCGGGCAAGCCGATCGTGGTCGGCGAGATCGGCTGGCCGTCGAACGGCGACCGCAAGGAATATGCACAGCCCTCGCTCGCCGACGAAGCGCATTTCCTGCGCGACTGGTTCAACGTGGCACAGCGCGAGAAGATCGACTACTACGTGATGGAGGCGATCGACCAGCCGTGGAAGGAACAGCTCAGCGGCCGCGTCGAAGCCTACTGGGGCGTGTTCAACGCGAATCGCCAGCAGAAATTCTCGTTCGAAGGCACCGTCATCGAAGACCCGATCTGGCCGTGGAAGGCCGGCCTCGCGTCGCTGATCGCCCTGCTGCCGATGTTCTGGTTCGCGCGGCATTTCATCCGCTTCCGCGCGATGGGACTGGCGTTCTTCCTCGTGCTGCTGCAGCTGTCCGCGTCGATCCTGGTGTGGATGGCGACGCTGCCGTACGACTTCTATCTCGACCCGTTCGACTGGGCGATGCTGGTGCTGCTGTTCCCCGCGCAGCTGGCGATCATCCTGATCCTGCTCATCAACGGCTTCGAGTTCACCGAAGTGCTGTGGCGGCCGCGATGGCTGCGCGAATTCCGCATGCTGCCGCCGGACGAACCGGCGCAGCAGCCGTTCGTGTCGGTGCATCTCGCCTGCTACAACGAGCCGCCGGAGATGGTGATCCTGACGCTCGATTCGCTCGCCGCGCTCGACTACGCGAACTACGAAGTGCTGGTGATCGACAACAACACCAAGCGCGAGGAAGTGTGGAAACCGGTCGAGGCGCATTGCGCGAAGCTCGGCGCGCGCTTCCGCTTCTTCCACCTCGATCCGTGGCCGGGCTTCAAGGCCGGCGCGCTGAACTATGGCCTCGAGCAGACCGATGCGCGCGCGGAGATCGTCGCCGTGGTCGATGCCGACTACGAAGTGCGGCGTGACTGGCTGTCCGCGCTGACCGGCTATTTCCACGATCCGAAAGTGTGCGTGGTGCAGTGCCCGCAGGCGCATCGCGACTACGAGCACAACGCATTCCGACGCATGACCAACTGGGAATACGACGGCTTCTTCCGCATCGGCATGCATCACCGCAACGAGCGCAACGCCATCATCCAGCACGGCACCATGACGATGGTGCGCCGGACCGCGCTGGTCGACACCGGCCAATGGTCGGAGTGGACGATCTGCGAAGACGCCGAACTCGGCCTGCGCCTGATGCGCGAGGGCCTCGATCTGGTCTACGTCGACGAGATCATGGGCCGCGGCCTCACCCCGGCCGACTTCACCGCGTACAAGTCGCAGCGCTATCGCTGGG
>DASWPR010000083.1:0-4147 GCA_036398455.1 Dokdonella sp. | reverse complement strand
GCAGCCGACGCAACTCCGAAACACCCAAGCCGCCGTACTTCTTCTTCCAGTTGTAGAACGTGGCCTCTGAAATCCCCATCTTCCGACACACTTCGGCAATGGGTGACCCGGTCTGCGCTTGATGCAACGCAAAGGCAATCTGCTGCTCGGTGAACTTCGACTTCTTCATGACGAAACCTGCTCCTTTCGTAGGGTCAGTTTCGCCGAATTTCTCTACTTCTGACTGGTACCGTTTACTGGGAAGGGCTCACTGTCGACCGCGCCAGAGCTTGTTCGATAGCCTGCTGGAAAACATGACAACCCAATCGCTTTCTGTTGCTGGAGTTGGCCTCGCGAAACAGGGGCAGAGCGCCTTTCCAGAAAGATCGTCGCCCTAGGCGAGGCCTTCCTCAAGAGACAACTCGTCCCGATCTAAGCAACAGGATCACGAAGAAGCTGACCCACCTTCCCGTTGCCGTCCGCCCCGACAACCCGCATAGTCCCGTCGCGCCTGCCACATACGGATATCTTCAGCCGACATGAGCGACAACGCCGATCCCCTTCGTCGCGGCCTGCTCAAGGCCGGTGTTCTCGCTGCCGGAAGCCTCGCGTTGCAGCGCGTGTCCGGTGCAGTCGGCGCGACCGCGCATGACACGCCACTCGCTGAACTCGCCTACGCCGACGTACAGCTCGCGCCGGGACCGCTGCAACGCCAGGCACGCGAAAACCATCGCTTCGTGCTCGGTCTCGACGAAGACTCGCTGCTGTATCCGTTCCGCAAACGTGCCGGACTCGCAGCGCCGGGCAGCGATCTTGGTGGCTGGTACGGCGCCGACGCGTTCGCTCCGGGCGCGACCTTCGGACAATGGATGTGCGCGCTCGCTCGCTACTCCGCCATCGACGGCGATGCGGCGACGCGCGCCAAACTGCAGCGTCTGGTCAACGGCTATGGCGCGACGGTGGATGCGGAGGGCCGCTTCTATCGCGAGAATCGTTTTCCGGCGTACACCTACGACAAGCTGGTCGGCGGGCTGGTCGAGGCGGCGCGATTCGGCAATGACACGAGCGCCGTGGCTCTGCTCTCGCGCACCACGAGTGCTGCGCTACCTTATCTGCCGCCGCGGGCGATGCCGCGCAACGAGCATGCGAAGCCGGGTGAGGATTTCAGCGAACACGCCTGGGACGAGAGCTATACCTTGCCGGAGAACCAGTTCGCCGCGTTGCGCCTGAGCGGCGATGCGCGGCATCGCATGCTGGCGCGGCGCTTTCTCTACGACGATTTCTTCTTGGCGCTCGCTCGCGGCGAGAACGCGCTGCCGGGCAAGCACGCTTACAGCCACGTCAACGCGCTGAGTTCCGCCGCGCGTGCGTCGCTGGAGCTTGGCGACCTGCGTTACTTCGACGCTGCGCGGCAGGGCTTTGCGATGATCGATGCGCAGAGCTTCGCGACCGGCGGCTGGGGGCCGGACGAGCATTTCGTCGTGCCGGGCAGCGGCGGTCTGGGTGCGAGCCTGGCTGCCGAACACAAGAGCTTCGAGACGCCGTGCGGCGCGTATGCGCATTTCAAGCTCACGCGCTATCTGCTGCGCATGACGCGCGATCCGCGCTACGGCGACAGCATGGAGCGCGTGCTCTACAACACGGTGCTCGGTGCGCTGCCGGTGCAGCCGGACGGGCGCGCGTTCTATTACTCCGACTACACGCGCGATGCGCGCAAGGGATTCCATCCGGATCACTGGCCGTGCTGTTCGGGCACGTTGCCAATGGTGGCGGCGGATCACGGCTTGAACCTCTGCTTCACCGACGCGCAGGGCATTTATGTGAACCTGTATGTGCCGGGTCAGGTGCGCTGGCGGCGCGGGGGCGCATCGTGCGGAGTGGCGATCGAGACGGACTACCCGTATTCGAGCGCGATCACGCTCACCCTGCAGGTCGCATCGCCACATGCATTCACTGTGAACCTGCGCATTCCAGCGTGGGCCGAGGGGGCGAGTATCCGCATCAACGGCAAGTCGCGGCAGCCCGCTCGTTCGGGCAGTTTCGTCGCGCTGCGGCGCGAATGGCGCAGCGGCGATCGCATCGAACTGGAACTGCCGATGCCGACGCGCCTGCAGGCCGTCGACGGTCAGCATCCGGATACGGTCGCATTGCTGGCCGGGCCATTGGCGCTGATGCGGGTGCGCGGAGGCGCCTCTGCGCCCCTGAGCCGCGCTTCGCTGCTGTCGGCGAAGCGCGTGGGCGACGCGCACGAATGGCGCGCCGACGATGGTTCGGGCGATGTCGTATTGCGGCCGTTCGTCGATATCGGCGACGAGGCCTACAGCCTGTACCAGGACGTGGCCGCGGCCTGAGGGCGCGGCCGCCGCGCGGGTCAGCCGATCACGCCGAGTTTCTTGCCGACCTTCACGAACGCTTCGACCAGCCGATCGATCTGCTCGTGCGTGTGCGCCGCGCTCATCTGCGTGCGTATGCGCGCCTGGCCCTGCGGCACGACGGGGTAGAAGAAGCCGATCACGTAGATGCCTTCGGCGAGCAGTTCCTGCGCGAATGTCTGCGCGAGCTTGGCGTCGCCGAGCATCACCGGCGCGATCGGGTGCGTGCCGGGACGGATGTCGAAGCCTGCGGTGGTCATGCGCTGGCGGAAGTACAGCGCATTGTCGTTGACCTTGTCGCGCAGCGCGGTACTCGACGACAGCATCTCGAATACCTTGATCGACGCGGCAACCAGCGGCGGCGGCAGCGTGTTGGAGAACAGGTACGGACGCGAACGCTGGCGCAGCAGATCGATGATCGCCTGGCGGCCGCTGGTGAAGCCGCCGGAGCCGCCGCCGAGCGCCTTGCCGAGCGTAGAGGTGAACACATCCACCTCGCCCATCACGCCGTGCAGTTCGGCCGAGCCGCGTCCGCCCGGTCCGACGAAGCCGGTCGCGTGCGAATCGTCGACCATCAGCAGCGCGTTGTATTTCTTCTTCAGCGCGACGATCTGATCGAGCTTGGCGATATAGCCGTCCATCGAGAACACGCCGTCGGTCGCGATCAGGCGCGTGCGCTTGTCCTGCGTTTCGGCGAGGTGCTTTTCCAGCTCGGCCATGTCGCCGTTGGCGTAGCGGCGGCGTTCGGCCTTGCACAGGCGGATGCCGTCGATGATCGAGGCGTGGTTCAGCGCATCGGAAATCACCGCGTCCTGTTCGCCGAGGATCGTCTCGAACAAGCCGCCGTTGGCGTCGAAGCAACTGGTGTAGAGGATGGTGTCGTCGGTGCCGAAGAAGGTCGAGATGGTCTTCTCGAGCTGGTTGTGCAGGTCCTGCGTGCCGCAGATGAAGCGCACCGAGGCGAGGCCGAAGCCATGCGTGTCGAGCGCATCCTTCGCGGCCGCGATGATGTCCGGATGATCGGCGAGGCCGAGGTAGTTGTTTGCGCAGAAGTTCAGCACTTCGCGACCGTCGTCCGTGGTGATCGCGGCGGACTGCGGCGACGTGATGACGCGTTCGGTCTTGTACAGGCCTTGTTCGCGGATCGATTCGAGTTCGCCTTCTAGGCGGGAACGCGCGCTGTAGTCCATGGATGCACCTGTGGGTTGGTCAGACGCGCATTGTCCGTGATCGCGGCGGATACGTCAGCCGCCGTTCGGCCGCAGGCACGCCAGGCGTACGCGCGATGGCGTATCGGCGCGATCGGGGAATCAGGCCGTGCGCGCCGCCGGCACCTGCTCGCTGGTGACGTTCGGGTGTTCGCTGCGTCCGCGTCCGATGCGCAGCAGCGGGCGTTCGATCAGCCGGTAGGACACGTCGGCGACTGCGCAGCTGAGCAGCAGCAGGATCGGCAGCGTCCACGGCAGGCGGTAGCCGGGGATGCGATCGAACACGTGCGCAGCGCTCAGCCATTGCAGCATCGGGTAGTGCCACAGGTAGACGCCGAAGCTGATCAAGCCGAGGTAGCGCAACGGCCGATTGTCGAACAGCGCGCGGGCGATGCGGCTGCCGGCGGCACCGGCGAACAGCATCAGCGCGACGGCGGCACCGACCACGCCATGCCAGACGAACAGCAGCCAGTGGCCCTGCCAATAGGTTTCGTAGTTGAGATGCGACAGCGTGAGCATCGTGGCAACCGCGGCGACGCCGGCCAGGAAGAGTGCGTCGGCCGTTCGCGCGCCGGGCAGGCGGCTGGC
>DASWPR010000082.1:0-2468 GCA_036398455.1 Dokdonella sp. | reverse complement strand
TTTGAAATTGATCGGCACCCTGCGCGGCTTTCGCGGCGACGCACCTTTCGGCGCGTGGCTGAAGCGCATGACCGCGAACGCGACGATCGACGCCCTGCGCGTGCAGCAGCGCTTCGGTGCAGACGATGCGCAGACACTGTTCGAGGCGATGCCGGCGACCGATGCGGACGCGGAGAGCCGCACCGATACGTGGACCTTGCTGATGCGGCTGCCGCCGCGGGCGCGCGCCGTGCTGATCCTGCATGAAGTCGAAGGCTACACACACAAGGAGCTTGCCGAGGTGTTCGGTCAAAGCGAGAGTTATTCGAAATCGATCCTCGCACGCGCGCTGAAACGCCTGGGCGACAGCGCGACGGCCGCGGGCTCGAAGGAGGCGGCACATGATGCGTACTGAAGACGCCGGCGATCCTGGACGGGCGGTCGACTGGGCAAGCCTGCCGCTACATGCGCCGTCGGCGGACCTGTGGTCGCGCATCGCGGCGGCGCAGGCGCTGCGCGAACAGCAGGCACGCCGACGGCGAATGACCGCCGGCGTGGGCGGTGCGATGGCCGCGGCCGTTCTCGGTGCCGCCGTATTGTTGCTGCCGCAGCGCGCGCCGTCGCCGCAAGCCGTTGCGGACGACCAGCGCGAGTCGCGCACGCTGGAATCGCAATGGCAGCACCTGGCCGCGTCGACGTCGCCGAGCCCCGGTGGACTCAGCCGCCTGCGCCTGATCGATGCGACGCTGCAGGCCGCCTATGACCGCGGCGCGCATGCGGATGAACTGGCCCCCTTGTGGCGGCAGCGGAACGAGGCGCTGCGCGGTCTGATTGCCCAGTTCCAGACGCCGGGCGCGCACGAAGCGCCGGCGATCACACGAATCTGACTTGAAGAGGTGATGGCGATGAAGTTCTCCGGAGAATATCGGCCGATGCGCAGGACCACGCTGGCCTGGTCGATTTCGCTGCTGCTGCTGCTCGCGACCGGCCTGGCTCATGCCGACGGCGCCGCGCAGGTCGCGGTCGCTTCCGCCGCGGCGACGCGGGTCGGCGAAAACGCCAGCCTCGGCGTGGAGCAGCGCCTGCGCGAAGAACTGCGCGCGGTGATGACCGAGTTGATCGAGACCGGCGCGTTCGGCGACAAGTCGCCGCAGCAGATCGCGCTCGATGTCGACGCGCCGGCGCAACGCGTCAGCAACCTGGGGCTGCTGGTCGACAGCAGCGGAACGGGTCGCGACGGCCTGCACGTGCTCGGCGTCACGCCGGGCGGCAGCGCCGAACACATGGGTCTGCGCGCGGGCGACGTGCTCGTCGCGTTGAACGGCAGTGCACTGACCGATGGCAGTACCGCGGCGGTCACCCTGCGCCAGGCGGTGGATCGCCTGCCGAGTGGTGGCGAGCTTGCGTTCGAGGTGCGTCGCGACAATCAGGCGCGCAGCGTGAGCGGCACGGTCAACAGCGTTTATCTGCCTCCCATGCGCCTAAGTATCGGCGGTGGGGTCGCGCTCGCCGCGAATGGCGGCAACGCGGCGGCGGCGGCCCTGCAGGCGGCGACGGCGGGCACCTCTGCCACGACGCCGGCGGCGACCGGATGCGGTCGCCTCAGCGACTTCGATGTCGCGCCGCGACAGCAGCAATTGCATGCGGCGAAGATCATCAGCATCGACGGCGTGACGCCGGGGCCGACCGGGGCGACCTCGTACCGGGTCACGGTCGGACAACACGTGCTGAAGGTGGCCGAGCGCATCGAGAACCGTTATCTCAGCTTCAACGACCGGCAGCGTAACGGCGGCTCCAGCCGCGATCAGTACAAGAGCCTGACGGTCGACGTCACGCCCGATACGACGACCTTGATCGCGGCGCGCCTCAACGACGACAAGCGCAACGACTGGCAGGGCGGTGCGTACTGGGATCCGGTCGCCTGGAAACAGACGGCTGAAAGCTGCCGCTGATGCGGGGAATGGGCCGCGCTGCGCGCGGCCGCCGGGCGAATGCGCGGGACATCGCGCGGGCGCAGGCGCATCGATCGATATAATCGCGCTTTCTCCCGGGCCAGCGAGCGATGACTGCTCTCAGCGTCAACGTCAACAAGATTGCCGTCCTGCGCAATTCGCGTGGACACGATCTGCCCGATCCGGTGGTGGCGGCGCGCGTCGCGATCGAAGCGGGTTGCCAGGGCATCACCGTGCATCCGCGGCCGGACCAGCGGCATATCCGCGTCGACGATGTCGCGCGCATCGGCCAGGTGACCGGCCACGTCGAGTACAACATCGAAGGCAATCCCTTCGCGCCGCCGCGCGGGTCGTATCCCGGCTATGTGGAACTCGTGCGTTCCGCCCGGCCGGCGCAGGCAACGCTGGTACTCGACGGCGATGCGCAACTGACGTCCGACCATGGCTTCGATCTCGCCGCCGATGCCGCACGCCTGCGCCCGCTCGTGCGTGAATTAAAGTCGCTGGGCTGCCGCGTCAGCCTGTTCGTCGACGCCG
>DASWPR010000081.1:0-4360 GCA_036398455.1 Dokdonella sp. | reverse complement strand
CGGCCAGTACACCCGCGTGACGGCCGGATGGGCTTCGAGCAGCGCGGCCACGCGCTCGGCGTTCTCGCCATGCGCGCGAAGACGCGGGCCGAGCGTACGCAGGCCGCGCAAGGTCAGGAAACTGTCGAACGGCGCGCCGGTGAGGCCGAGGCAGTTCGCCCACCACACGAGTTGCGCCGCGGTGTCCTTGTCTTTCGCGACGACGGCGCCACCGACGACATCGCTGTGGCCGTTGATGTACTTCGTGGTCGAGTGCACGACGATATCGGCGCCCAGCGCCAGCGGACGCTGCAGCGCCGGCGACAGGAAGGTGTTGTCGACGACGCAGCGCGCACCGACTGCACGCGCAGCCTGCGCGACATGGCGCACGTCGGTGATGCGCAGCAGCGGATTCGACGGCGTCTCGACCCAGATCAGGTCGGGCTTGTGCGCCAGCGCCTCGGCCAGTTTGGCCGGGTCGGTGAGATCGGCGAAGACGACGCGGAAGCGTCCCTTCTTCGCCCACGCGTCGAGCAGACGCCAGGTGCCGCCGTAGCAGTCGTGCGCGGCGAGCACCACGCCGCCGGCCGGCACCAGTTCGAGCACCAGCGCCACCGCGGCCATGCCGCTTGCGGTGACGACCGCGCCGGCGCCTTCCTCCAGATCGGCAAGTGCGCCGGCGAGCTGGTCGCGCGTCGGGTTGCCGCTGCGCGAATAGTCGTACTGGCGCTTGCGGCCGAAGCCCTCGAAGCTGTAGTTGGTGCTCAGATGAAGCGGCGGCACGACCGCGCCGTGCTGCGTGTCGGACTCGATGCCGGCGCGCACCGCGCGCGTACAGGACGTTGAACTCATGTCAGGCTCCGGCTCCATTGATGGACGTTCCGCAGAGGGCTTCCTGCAGCAGCGCGCCGATCTGCGCGTCCTCCTTCAGGAATGCGTCGTGACCGTAGCGCGAGTCGATCACGTGCAAGGTCGCCGCGGCGCCGCAGCGGCGCTGCAGCTCGCACAAGTCGGCCAGCGGCACGACGCGATCGGAGGCGATGCCGACGAGCGTGGTCGGCACGCGCACGTCGGCCGGATCGACGCGATGCAGGTCGATCGATTCGGACAGCGCGAGATAGCGCCCCGCGCTGAAACGCTTGACGAAGCTCGCGCCGGCGGCCTTCAGCCAGTCTTCTTCGGCAAACCGGAACCGGCCGTCCTCGAACGCAGGCGCATCGGCGCAGCGCTCGGCGAATTCGCGTTCGCCGCGATAGGTCGTCATGGCGAGACGACGCGCGAGATCGAGCCCGGCAGCGGGATCGCCGAAGCGTTCGCCGAGACGCACGACCTCGCGCTGGATGTTGCGCACGGCGACGCTGAGCGGATGTGCACGGTGCGCACCGGCGATCGCGACGAGCCGCTGCAGGCGCTGCGGATGGCGCGCCGCGAAGGCGAGCCCGACCATCGCGCCATACGACGCGCCCACATAGGCATGCACGCGCGCGATGCCGAAGGCATCCAGCAGTGCGGCCAGCGCATCGGCCTGGTCCTCGCTGCCGACCGCCTGTGCGACGCCGAGATCGGCCAGTTCCAGCCAGTCGATCGCGAGCACGCGCAGCCGCGTCGTATCGATCGCGCGGCCTGGACCGACGATGGCGTCCCACCAGCCCGCCTGGCCGGCGCCCGCCGCCGCATGCCGATTCGCCGAAATGCCGCCCTGCACGATCACGACCGGCGCATCCGGCGCGCCATGCAGCGCCCAGCGCACGAGCACCTCGCGTGCGCCATCGGCATGTTTCGGGGTCAGGCGGATCGTGCGTTCGCCGACGTCATCGACGAAGCCAGGCTGGAAATGCACGCTGTCGAACGCAACGGGATGGCGCTCGATGTCGAAAGCGAGGCTGTCGGTCTGGAACGTCATCGCAGTTCTCCTTGACGCCCATCGGGCCGCGGGAACCGGAAACGCGTTGCCAGGCCGCACGGCGCAGTTGCGCCGCGAAACCTTGCAACTCATCTCTCGGCGGACCGCGCAACGGCGCGTCCCCGCGGGAGTTGGCACCTTGACGGAACGCGAGTTCCGCAGGTTGCCCCGGCTTCAAAGGGCCTGTCCCTCAGCCGGTCTTGATGAGCAGTGGGAGAACTCTAGCGGCATGTTCTTATGCCGTCAATAGCCATCTAGCCGTCTATACACCTTTACATCCCTGCCTCATGAGCGCTGCGTCAGTGCCGAGCCGCGGTCATTTTGCATGGCCTGCCGAGGCCGCGGCCTCTTTGCGGTACGCCTCGCTCAGGCTGCCCTTGTGCTCGGCGATGCCGAACAAGGTCGGGTAGAACTGCACGAACGTGGTATCGACCGCGCCGTGCTGGCGGTGGCAGGCGTAGCACTCGGCAGCCTGCGGGATCGGCATCGCGGGCTGGCCGCCGTCGAAGGCGAAGAACGCCCAGCCGCCTTCGAAACGGCGCGTATCCTTGACGTGCACTTCCATGCCCATCAGGTCGGCAGTCTGGAATTTGCCGGTCTGGTTGATCGAGCCCTTGCTGGCGGCACCGCGCACTTCCATCACCAGCACCGTCGGGTCCGGCCAGCGGCCGGTCGCGACGAACGCGCGATACGCCTCGGGCTCGACGAAGACGTTGTCGAACATCGAGTGGTCCATCATCCCCGCACGCTCGCGGTAACTCATGTCGAGACCGGAACTGAGGTAGATCCATTCGCGATAGGCAGCCGGCGGCTGCAGACGGCCATCCGCGGTGTATTGCGGCACATGCGTCGGCGCTGCGGTCGCCGCGGCAGGTTCGTCCGACCAGGCATCGGTGCCGGGCAGCAGTGCCAGCGCGATGGCGCACAGGGTTGAAGCCTTCATTCGATCTACTCCAGCGCAGGGGAACCGGTTCGGAATCGCGGCGCGGTCATGCCGAAGCGCTCGCGGTAGGCGCTTGGCGCAATGCCGAAGCGGCGTTCGAAGGCGCGCCGGAACGCATCGGCGCTATGGAAGCCGACCGACAGCGCGATCCGTTCGATCGCACTGTTGGCTTCGGCGAGCCGGCGGCGCGCTTCACCCAGGCGCACGCGCTCGACGTAGTCCGCCGGCGTGCTGCCCAGCGCGGCGGCGAAGCGACGCGCGAACTGGCGCGGGCTGAGGTGCGCGCGCGCGGCCAGCGCGGTCACGCTGAGGTCGTGATCGAGGTGGGCGCCGATCCAGGCGACCAGGTCCGCGTAGCGGTCCGCCGCACGCGCCTGGAAGCGCAGCGGCTCGGAATACTGTTCCTGCCCGCCCGGCCTCTTCACGTAGACCAGCAGTTCGCGTGCGACGGCGAGCGCCGCGCCCGGCCCGAGATCTTCCTCGATCAGGGCCAAGGCGAGATCGATGCCGGCCGTGACGCCGCCGGAGGTATAGAAAGGGCCGTCCTTGATGAAGAGTGCTGCGCCATCGACGCGCAGTTTCGGGAAGCGTTCGGCCACCGCTTCGGCAAAACGCCAGTGCGTAGCCACGCGCCGACCATCCAGCAGACCGGTCGGTGCGAACCCGTAGACCCCGGTGCAGACCGAGGCGATGCGACGCAGGCGCGGCGCGCGCGCGGAAACCCAGGCGGCAACCTTGCGCGTGGTCGCCTCGACGCGCAAGCCGGCGCCACCGGGTATCACCAGGGTATCGAGCGCCGGCGCATCGGCCAGGCTGTAGTGCGGCATGAAGCGCATGCCTGCCTCGCCGGTGAATGCCTTCTTCGTCATGCCGATCACACAGACCTCGTAGGGGTGGCCGCCGGCATGCCCGGAATCGACATAGGACGCGTGCGCGAACGCTTCGAGCGGTCCGACCAGGTCGAGGCCGTTGATGCCGTCGAAGCCGAGCACGCCGACGCGGATGGATGCCTTCTTCATCGATCGATTCCTCGTGTTTTCAGCGTAACGGACCCGTACGGACGCCCCTAGGACGCCGACCCGACACTAACGGACATCGTCCCGGCAGCGCTGGCCGCAAGCGGGCGGCGGCCGCATTCCGTACAATGCGCGCCCTTCGCGGTGCCTCGCCGCCGCCGACTTTCGATCCGAGCCATGACCGACACCGTCAGCGAAGCGCACCGCCGGCGCACCTTCGCGATCATTTCCCATCCCGATGCGGGCAAGACCACGCTGACCGAGAAGCTGCTGCTGTTCGGCGGCGCGATCCAGATGGCCGGCTCGGTGAAGTCGCGCAAGGCCGCGCGCCACGCGACCTCGGACTGGATGGCGCTGGAGAAGGAGCGCGGCATCTCCGTCACGTCGTCGGTGATGCAGTTCCCGTATACCGAGCGCATCGTCAACCTGCTCGACACGCCGGGCCACGCGGACTTTTCCGAGGATACCTACCGCGTCCTCACCGCGGTCGACTCCGCGCTGATGGTGATCGACTGCGCC
>DASWPR010000080.1:0-14453 GCA_036398455.1 Dokdonella sp. | reverse complement strand
GACATACAGATAGCCGTTGACCACGGCGATGCCGCCGATTACGCCGGCAGCCGGAGCCTGGTTCGTGCGGCCGGCGTAAACCGGCTGCGTCGGATCGGCCATGTTCCAGACGCTGACCGTCGAGCCGGTGCCCACGTACAGGTAATCGCCCTGGGCGACCGGCGGCGCGACCGCACCTCCGCCCGCATCCACTCTTTGCAAGGACTGCGCGCCGGCGGCGCCGACCAACGCGAACAGACCCAGCGACAGCAAACCCGCAGTGCGCAACCACTTCATTCGGTGTTCCTCGGACGGTGAAAAGGGGCGCGCCGGCTCCGCTGGAGGGCGCTCGCGATGGCCCCGCGGTGGCGGCGGCTTCCCGCGATCGTCCATTCCCGCGGCGCGATCGGCATGCCGGATCGATGCGGCAACGATGTCCGATCGATGTACCGACGCGGTTCGGCAACGCCAACGCCTTGCCGCGGCAAGAAATTCACGTCTGCGCGTCGGCCGCGCGCGCTGCCTGCGCGCGGATGCGCGCGACCGTTTCCTCGGCCTTGCGCGCCGCATCGTCCTGGCCGAGCGCGCGGTACAGGCGCGCCTGCGCGCTCGCCGCGCGCAGGTCGCGATCGGCCCACATCGCGATGCGGCCGCTGACCGCACGGGCGGTGTCGAGCTGGCTCGCCTCGATCAACGCGGCAAGGTACGGCGCGCCGACCGCGACGAGGTCCTCCGGCACGTTCAGCCGTTCGGCCGACTGCATCGCCGTCGCGAACTGTTCCAGCGCCGGCTCGCGGCGGCGTTCGGCCCAGGCCTGCTCGGCGGCGCCGAGCGTCGCGTACAAGGTGCGCCAGTCGTCGCCGGAACCGGCGGCCCATGTGCGCTGGGCCTCGCTGACGACTGCCGCGGCGGCGATCTGGTCGCCGTCGCGCAGGCTCTGCGCGTGCAGCAGCAGTCCGCGCGTCCAGGCGATCGGATCGGCCTCGCGCAGGAGCGGCACCAGCGCGGCGGCGGCCAGCGTGGCGGCGGCTTTGGCATCGTTGCGCTGGCTGGCGATGCCGGCGGCCAGCAGTTCGCCCTGCGCGCGCAGCACGACGTCCTTCTGCGGATCGGCGTCGTTGCGGATGCGCTCGACCAGCACCTGCGCCGCATCCAGGCGGCCCACGCCGACCAGTGCCTGCGCGCGCGCCAGGACCAGGGTCCAGCGCATGCGCAGGTTGTTGGTGTTCGCCTCCGGCGGCCAGAAGCGCAGGCTGGTCGCCAGCGCGGCGTCGACATCGAGCAGCTCGCCCTCGGCGATGGCCTGCTGCGACAAGGCATAGGCGCGCCCTTCGCGCGCACCGAGGCGCTCGAACTGGCGCACCGCGTTGGCGAGCACCGCCAGCGCATCGCCCGGCCGATGCCGCATCAGCTGGAAATCGCCCAGATTGACATCGACGCTGGCGACGCCGAGCGCATCGCCGACTGTCTCCAGGTCGGTCCGCGCACGCGACAGCTCCGCGGTCGCTTCGTCATAGCGGCCCTTCTGCGCCAGCACCGCGCCATGGCCGAGATGAGCGACGCCGAGCACCTCGTGATCGGGTGGCTGCTGGCGCAGGGCGATCGCCTCGGCGTACAGATCGACCGCACGGTCGGACTGATGCTGGCGCACATAGGCCGCCGCCAGCGTGAGCAGCGCGCGTGCGCGCAGCGCGGTCTCGCGGCCCGGCGGCAGGCGGTCGAGCAAGGCGTGCAGGCGCGTCTCCACCGCGGCGTATTCGCCGCTGCGCAATTCGATCTGCGCCATGCGCTGCTCGATCTGCGGCTGCTGCTGCAGTCCGGCCGGCGCGTTCGCGATCAAGGCGCGCGCCTGGTCGAGCTGATCGGCCAGCATGGCCGCGCCGGAGCGCTGCAGCAGTTCGTCCATCTCCGGCGAACGCGTCTCCGAGGGCACCACGTTCGGCGTGTGGCCGAGCTTGCGCAGCAGCGCATCGGCCGCGTCGCGCCCGGCCGTGATGGCGTCGTCGGCCTGCGCCTCGACGCTGAACGAGCGCTGCGCACCGAACGCATCCAGGCGCACTTGCCAACGCGATTGTTCGAGGCTGACGCTGGGCAGCACGCGCAACGCGGCGATCTCGCCGAGTGAGGCATCGTGCAGCAGCGACTGCCCGCTGCTCGCGCTGCGCTGCTTGAGCAGGCTCACCACGGTTTCGCTCGGCGCGGTCTGCACGGCGCCGCCACGCAGCCGGTTCGCCACCAGGTCCATCAGGCCAAAGCGCAGCCAGCGCCAGTCGTCCGGGGCGGCGACCTCGGCCGGCAATACGAGCACGGCGGTGGCCACCGTGGGCGCTGCGGCCAGCGGTGCCGCAGCCTCGTGGCGGGCAGCGCGCGGCGGCGCGTAGTCGACCAGCCACGCGCCCAGCGCCACGATGGCGACGATCAGCCCCGCCAACCCGACCAGCGCGCGCCGCGACCCGCGCCGTGCGACGGTTGCCGGAAGACGCCGTTGCGGCAGCAGCGGCTGGAGTGTCTCGCGGGCAGGCTCGCCCTCATCGGTGGCTGCCGCTTCGATGGCCGCCTCGGCAGCGGCAGGCACGCGCTGCGCCGGCGTCGCCGCGGACGGCGAGACGTCCAGCGGATGCACCCAGCGATAGCCGAAGCGCGGCACCGTGCGGATCGTGCGCTGCTCGTTGCCGGTGTCGCCGAGGCTGCGCCGGATCTTCACGATCGTGTGGCTCAGCAGGGCGTCGCTGATCTCGACCCGCCCCCACACGGCGGCGATCAGTTCGTCGCGACCGACCGCGCGCTCGCGCTGCTCGATCAGATAGGCGAGGCAGTCGAACGCGCGCGCCGGCAGCGCGACAAGTTCACCTTGCCGGCGCAGCTCGCGCGTTGCGGGATTGAGGAAAAAATCGTCGAAACGGTAGGTCATGCGCGCTTAGGGTAGCGTGAGCGTCGGCACGCTGCCGATCCGATTGCGCGAACGCACGCCGCACGCGAGACTTGGACGCTCCCGCCCACGATTTCGTCGCCGCCGATGAAGACTTCGCCGCAGCCTGCATTCCTGTTCGATCTCGACGGTACGCTCGTCGACAGCGTCTACCAGCACGTCCTCGCCTGGCAGGAGGCGCTCGAAGCCGAGGGCATCGTGCTCTCGGTCTGGCGCATCCACCGGCGCATCGGCATGAGCGGCGGCCTGATGATGAACATCCTGCTGCGCGAGAGCGGCAGCGTGATCGACGATGCGCGCGCCGAGCGCCTGCGCCAGCTGCACGCCGCCGCCTACAACCGCCGCTCGGCATTGATCCGCCCGCTGCCGGGCGCGCGCGAGCTGATCGCCTGGCTGACCGCCGCCGGGCTGCCCTGGGCGATCGCGACGAGCGGCCGCATGGAGACCGCAGGGCCGTTGCTCGAATCGCTCGGCGTCGATCTCGCACGCACGCCGGTCATCACGCGCGACCAGGTCAAGTACGCCAAGCCCGATCCGGATCTGTTCCTCGCCGCGGCCGACCGCCTCGGCGTGCCGATCGAGTCGGCGACGGTCGTCGGCGATGCGGTATGGGACATGCTCGCCGCCCGCCGCGCGCGTGCCCTCGGCATCGGCCTGCTCTCCGGCGGCTACTCCGAGGACGAACTCGAGCGTGCCGGCGCTTATCGCGTGTTCGAAGACCCGGCCGAGCTGCTCAAGCACATCGACGAGGTCGGCGGCCGCCGCTGAGCGCACGGCCTGGCAAACGCGCCGCCCGCCCGCACATCGTGCGCGCAGCCACGGGTACGCCGTATCGGACCCGTGCATGCGCTGCGCGGGTTTGTGTCGCCGGCATGACGGGTTACGATGGAGTCTTTGGGGAATTGTGGATTTGAAGTTGCCCAGCGGGACTCTGCCTGATTCGATCCTGCCGTTGGCGCACGCCGCACCGCTTGCCGTAGGCCATCTGCGCCAGGTGTTCCAGCACCCGCGCGAAACGGACTGCGTGATCAAGGTGATGCGCGCCGACGCCGTGCAGTCGCGCTGGGGCGCGAAGGCGCGCTGGTACAAGCGGCTGCCGCGCGCGCGCCACTACACCGGATTCGTGCGCGAGCTGAAGGAGTACATCGCGACGCAGGCACGCTTCGCCGGGCGCAACGCGCCGATCGCGCGCATGGTCGGCGTGGTCGAGACCGATCTCGGCCTCGGCCTGATCTCCGAGAAAGTACGCGACGCGAACGGCGCGCTCGCACCGACGCTGGCCGCACTGTATGCGCGCGAGAACGGCTTCAGTGCGCTGATCGAAACCGGGCTGGCGCGCTTCCTCGAGGATCTGCTCGCCTGCAACGTGATCGTCGGCGACATGCACGCCTGGAACATCGTCTACGGCAGCGACTCGCGCGAAGGACCGCGCTTCGTGCTGATCGACGGCTTCGGCGAAAAGCACTTCATCCCGCGTTCGTCGATGAGCCGTACATTGAATGCCTGGAATACGCGCAAGCTGTTCCGGCGCATGCGCGAGCAGCTGGTGCGCCTGGTGCCGCTGGAACGCCCGCGCGAGAACTGAGCGCCGGCGCAGCGCTACGGGTCGCCGTCGTCCACCGGCTTCGGCACGCAGCCCGGCACGACCGCATCGGCGCCGAACAGCCAGTAGTCGCGCCGGTTCGCATGACCGATGCGCGTGGACCTGGCCTTGTCGACGCACGTGCCCATCGCCTCGTCGAGAATGAAGAGGCGCCGCGTCGCCGGTGCCGCGGCGAGCCATTGCACGGCATCCACATACTGCTGGTCGGCCGGGCGATTGAAGCCGAAATCCTGCACCGGCCCGCTCGCCATCAGCAGGTTCTGCTCCTTCCACGCGACCAGGCCGAGTTCGGTGCCGGCACCGGCCAGCTCGCGCGCGCGGCGCATGATGCCGGCCGAGGAACTCGAATCGTTCAGCAGCGGGTACGACCAGAAACTCCAGATCAGCCACAACGCCGTGATGCCGGCGAGCAGCGCATGCGCACCGCGGCGCGGGCGGAACCAGGCGGCGGCGAGCAGGAACGCGGCACCGATGGCGAGGAACATGCCCCAGACCGCGTGATCGAGGTCTTCGAGTTCGCGCCGGCGGATCATGTCCTCGAATGCGGGCGAGTGGCCGAGCATCGCCCACAGTCCAGCGCCGACGATGACGAGTCCGCCGACGAGCGCGATCGCGAACGCGGTGTTGCGCAGCCAGCGCGAGCCGGCGATCTGCTCCAGGTACGGCGCCATCGCGAGCGCGATCATCGGCAGCACCGGCATCAGGTACACGTCGCGCTTGCCGACCGGGATGCTGAAGAACACGATCGCCAGCAGCGCCCACACCAGCGGCAGCATCACGCGCGCTTCGCCGAGCTTGAGATCGCGCCACCAGCGCGGCACCGCGCCGATATATGCCAGCGACAACGGGAACCAGTTGACCAGCACGATCGGCACGTAGTACCAGAACGGCTGCGGATGCGACCACGACCCGGCATAGCGCCCGGCGGTCTGATGGAAGAACAAGTCGTTGACGTAGGCCTGGTATTCCGGCGTGCCGCGCGATTTCGCCACCAGGATCACGCTCAGGCCCCAGGCCAGGATCGGTGCGAGAAACGCTGCGATGCCGCCGAGCCAATGCCACGCCGCATGCGTGGTACGCGTGACGCCCTGCCATCCGCGCAGGCGCGCGAACAGATACGGCACGAACATCAGCAAGGCGAGAATGCCGACGCCCTTCGTGATCACGCCGATGCCGGCGACGAAACAGCCGAGCCAGTACGCGCGCCAGTTCGGCCCGCGCAGGAAATGCAGCAGCAGGCCCCAGTTGGCCAGCGTGATCCAGCCCATGATGAGCGGATCGATCTGCGCACGCTTGACCTGGTACATGAACTGGAACACGAACAACACGGCGATCGCCGCGTACAAGCCGGCGCGATGGTTCCACAAGCGCCGGCCGAGATCGTAGGTCAGCCCGAGCGTGAGCAGGCCGGCCAGCAGCGACGGCAGCAGGAATGCCAGACGCCAGCTGCGCACGAGTTCATAGGCGGATGCCTGCAGCCAGAACAGCATCGGTGGCTTGTCCGAATACAGTTCGCGGCCGCGATGCGGAAACAGCCAGTCGCCCGACTCGACCATCTGCTTGGCGACCAGCGCGAAGCGCGGCTCGTCCGACGGCCACGGATCGCGCAGGCCGATGCCGGCGCCGAGCACGACCAGCGCGAACAGCATGAACAACCAGAACATGCGGCGCTCGCGCGCGAGGTCGGACGGGACGGGCATCGGGGTCATCGGTCATTCGCGAGGCGGAGAACGGCGCATATCGTAGCAGGAGGTCCGCTCGAGCCTGCGCGCAACGCCGGCTTCCGGGGTACGCGCGAGCCTCGCGCGGATCCATGGACGCGTCGCGATTTCCTGGTTGCAAACCTCCGGTGCGACCTCAGCTATGTAAACGCCGGCAACTTTCGCAGGAGCGGCGTGTCTGATCTGGAGGTCGCGAACCGAGTGATGGTATCGAGGTTCGCGCGACTCGGCAGAGTGGTGGTGCTGCACATCGCATCACTGAACGGTTAACCGGCTTGCAACACCCCGTTAACTGGCTGCACACCGGCTCTGCGTATGCTGCGCGTCAATGCCCCGGAGAAAAACAATATGCGCCAAAAACGCCAGATTGAAGTGAACGTGCTCGGCTACCGGATCGAGCGCATCCAGCAGGTCGATTCGCACGGTGTCGTGACGACGCAGTGGTACGAAGTGCTCGCCCCGTATTCGACCGATGTGCTCGGCCACTTCGCGCATCGCGCCGAAGCCGAGCGCGACATCATTGCGCGCGAGCTTGCGGCGTTGCCGCGTCCGGTCGCAGCGTGATCGGAAGTCGCGACCGATGAGCGACGTCGTCATCCTGCACAATCCGCGTTGCTCGAAATCGCGCGCGACCCTGGCCTTGCTGGAGTCGCGCGGCATCGCGCCGCGCATCGTCGATTATCTGTCGACACCGCCTTCGGCCGACGAGATCGAGGGCATCCTCGACGCGCTGGCGATCGACCCGCGCGCCCTGATGCGACGTGAAGAAAGCGAATATGCGGAGCTCGGCCTGGATGCCGACACGCTGACGCGCGCGCAGTTGATCGCAGCGATGACGCAGCATCCCCGGCTGATCCAGCGGCCGATCGTGCTCGCCAACGGCAAGGCCGCGATCGGACGGCCGCCGGAGGCCGTGCTGGCGATTCTCTGACGGCCGGATCGCGATCGAGTCGGATCGCGTTCGCCGAATCTCAGGGCACGATCGAGAATTCGTCCGCGTCCATCCATGCCGGAAAGCGTTCGCGATGCGCGGCGAGCGCGGCCGGATCGAGCGTGACGGTGACGATCTGCTCCTGCGCACCGAGTTCGACCAGCGGCTGGCCGAGGAAATCGAGCGCGACGCTGTCGCCGGCGTAGTGCAGGTCATTGCCGTCGACGCCGACGCGGTTGACGCCGACGCAGTAGCTCAGGTTTTCCATCGCGCGCGCACGCAGCAGCGTGCTCCAGGCGTAGCGTCGCGCGCTCGGCCAGTTCGCGACGAAGATCAGCAGGTCGTAGTCGAAGCGCTGCGCGATGCGGTCGTAACGATTGCGCAGCCACACCGGGAAGCGCAGGTCGTAGCAGACCTGCGGACAGATGCGCCAGCCGTTCAACTCGACGATCAGGCGTTCGCTGCCGCCGGCGTAGCGCTCGTGTTCCTTCGCCATGCGGAACAGATGGCGCTTGTCGTACAGCGCCTGCCGGCCGTCGGGACTCATCCAGACCAGGCGGTTGACGCAGCGATCGCCTTCGCGCACGACCAGGCTGCCGGTGATCGTCGCGCCGACCTCGCGCGCGAGGTCGCGCAGCCAGCGCAGGCCTTCGCCGTCCATCGTCTCGGCGTTGTGCAAGGTTTCGTTGGTGAAGCCGGACAGGAAGGTTTCCGGCAGCACGAGCAGGTCGCTCTGCCCTTTCGTCGAGCGCGCGAGGTCGCCGTAGTAGGCGCGGTTCGCGCCGGCATCGTGCCAGCGCGTGGCGCCTTGCAGCAGCGATATGCGCAGCGGCTTCATTGCGGTGTCGCTCATCTCAAAGCGCCTGCAGACGTTCGGCTGCCTGCGCCAGGGTCGCATCGTTCTTGGCGAAGCAGAAGCGGATCAGGCGCTGTTCGGGCGGCGGCGTTTCGTAGAACGCCGAGATCGGGATCGCCGCGACGCCGGCTCCCTTGATCAGCCATTCGCAGAACGCGAGGTCGTCGCGATCGCTCAGGTCCGAGTAGTCGACGACTTGGAAATATGCGCCGGCGACCGGCAGCAGCTTGAACTTCGTGCCGGCCAGCAGATGGCGGAAATGATCGCGCTTGGCCTGGTAGAACGCCGGCAGATCCAGATAGTGCTGCGGATCCTTCTCGAGGATCTCGGCGAACGCGACCTGCGCCGGAGTGAACGTGCAGAAGGTCAGGTACTGGTGCACCTTGCGGAACTCGGCCGAGAGCGCGCGCGGCGCGATGCAGTAGCCGACCTTCCAGCCGGTCACGTGATAGGTCTTGCCGAACGAACTGACGACGAAGCTGCGCTCGGCCAGTTCCGCATGGCGCAGCACGCTCTGATGCGGCGCGCCGTCGAACACGATGTGTTCGTACACCTCGTCCGACAAGACAAGAATATTGCTGCCGCGGGTCAGTGCCGCCAGCGTGTCGAGATCGGCGGCACTGAACACCGAGCCGCAGGGATTGTGCGGCGTATTGATCAGGATCATGCGCGTCTTCGGCGTGATCGCATCCTTCACGCGCTGCCAGTCCGGCGAGAAATCGTGCGGATCGAGCGGCACGTGCACGGCGCGGCCACCGTTGAGTTCGATCGCCGGCTCGTAGCTGTCGTAGCACGGGTCGAGCACGATGACTTCGTCGCCGGCGCGCACCACCGCGGCGACCGCGGCGAACAGGGCCTCGGTCGCGCCGGAGGTCACCGTCACCTCGGTATCGGCATTCACCTTGCGCCCGTACAGGCGCTCGGTCTTGCGCGCGATCTGCTCGCGCAATGTTGGCAGGCCGGTCATCGGCGCGTACTGGTTGCGGCCGGCGTTCATCGCGGCGGCGAGCGCGTCGCGCAAGGCCTGCGGTCCGTCGAAATCCGGAAAGCCCTGGCCGAGATTGACGGCCTTGTGCTCGATCGCGAGCTGGCTCATCACGGTGAATATGGTGGTGCCGACTTTCGGCAGCTTGGTCTCGATCTGCATTGCGCCCGTCGTTTGGATGGCTAAACCATCGCGATGGTAGCACGCGCGCATCCGAGGCGCGGCCGACAACGCGCTCCCGTGCGGATCGGCTGCGAGCCGGGGAAAGTACCCGCCGTCACGCTGCGCCGCGGTTGGAATCGCCTGGCAGCGGTTTCAGCGTCGATGCCTGCCGCTCGAAGGCATCGTCAGGGAAACTGCTCCCTCATTGCCTTTCGTCATCGTCGCTTCGCACGAGCGCGCTCACCGCTCCGCTCGCACGCCGCGGCTCTCACCTGCGTGACAGTCGCGACGTACGTTGTCCGATGAATACGGCTGCAGGGCGTCAGCCGTGCAGCAGGCGGTTGATGCGGCCGATGAACGCGGCCGGATCGGCCAGCTGGTCGCCGGCCGCGAGCTGCGCCTCCTCGAACAGCAGCACGCCGATGTCCGCGGCGCGCGCGTCATCGGTTTCGCTTTCCAGACGGCGCACCAGCGGGTGCGCCGGATTGATTTCCAGAATCGGCTCGCTGCCCGGCACGTCGTGACCGGCTTCGCGCAGCAGGCGCTGCATGTGCAAGGCCATGTCGTATTCGCCGAGCACGATGCACGACGGCGAATCGAGCAGGCGGTGGCTGACGCGCACTTCGCTGACGCGCTTGCCGAGCAGTCCGCCGAGCTTCTTGAGCAGCGGCTGCGCCGCTTCCTCGGCCTGCTTGCGCCGCTCGGATTCGGCGCCATCGGCCGCGTCGACTTCGAGCTCGCCCTTGCTCGCATTGCGCAGCTTCTTGCCGGCGTATTCGCCGAGGTAGCCGATCATCCACTCGTCGATGCGATCACTGAGCAGCAGCACCTCGATGCCCTTCGCACGCAAGCCTTCGATCTGCGGACTGCCCTTGGCGGCCGCGTATGAATCCGCGGTGACGTAGTAGATCGCTTCCTGGCCGGCCTGCATGCGCGCGATGTAGTCGTCGAGCGATACATTCTTCACGTCGCCGTCGGCCGCCGTCGACGCAAAGCGCAGCAGCTTGGCGATGCGCTCGCGATTCGCACCGTCCTCCGCAATGCCTTCCTTCAGCACGTTGCCGAAGGCCGCGGTGAATTTCTGGAATTTTTCCGGCTCGTCGCGGGCGATCTTCTCGAGCAGGTCGAGCACGCGCTTGACGCAGGCGCTGCGGATCTGCGCGACGAGACGGTTCTCCTGCAGGATTTCGCGGCTGACATTGAGCGGCAGGTCGTCGGAATCGACGACGCCGCGCACGAAACGCAGATAGCTCGGCAGCAGTTGTTCGCTCGCGTCCATGATGAAGACGCGGCGGATGTACAGCTTGAGGCCCTTGCGTTCGTCGCGGCCGCTCATGACCGCGTCGAACGGCTGCTTCTCCGGCACGTACAGCAGCAGGCTGTAGTTCTGCGAGCCTTCGACGCGATTGTGCGTCCACGCCAGCGCGTCGTTGAAATCGTGTGTCAGCGACTTGTAGAACCCTTGATAGTCCTCGTCCTTGAGATCGCTCTTCGGCCGCGTCCACAGCGCTGCCGCGTGATTGACCGTCTCGAACTCGTCCGTCGGCTGTCCATCTTTCTGCGTGGGCAGGCGGATCGGGAAGGCGACGTGGTCGGAGTAGCGCGTGATCAGGTCGCGCAGTTTCCAGGCATCGAGGAATTCGGTCTCGTCGTCCTTCAGGTGCAAGGTGATCGTGGTGCCGCGCTGAGCCGCCTCGACGCCCTCCAGCGTGTACTCGCCGGTGCCGCCCGATTCCCAGCGCACGCCCTCGCCCGCCGCCGCACCCGCCTTGCGCGTCGTCAGCGTGACCTTGTCGGCGACGATGAAGGCGGAATAGAAACCGACGCCGAACTGGCCGATCAGCTGGGTGTCCTTGCGCGCATCGCCGGACAGCGAATCGAGGAACTTGCGCGTACCCGAACGCGCGATCGTACCGATGTTCTCGATCACTTCCTCGCGGCTCATGCCGATGCCGTTGTCGCGGATCGTCAACGTTTTCGCGTCGCGATCGAACGTGATCTCGATGCGCAGATCCGCATCGTCGGCGGTCAGGGAGGCATCCGACAGCGCGGCGAAACGCAGCTTGTCGCAAGCGTCGGAGGCATTCGATATCAGCTCGCGCAGGAAGATTTCCTTGTGCGAATACAGCGAATGCGTGACCAGGTGCAGGACCTGCGAGACCTCGGCTTCGAAGGCGCGGGTTTCGGGCTTGGAACTCATGCGGAACTCCTCGAGATAGGCTTGGCGCTCGCGTCCAGATGAGGCCGCGTGGCCGTATTTCCAATCGCTGGCGACACGCCGAAGCGCGCTGGCGAAGCTCGGCTATGGTAGCTGCCGCACATGGCAGACCGCCAATCGGCGGCCCGCCCCGCGGCAGTTCGGCACCGGACGTGCGCACGCCGGCCTTGGGTTGGCGTCCGCTGCGGTTCGATGCCGACAGCGCGATACGCTGGCCTGATCGCGTCGACATCGCCGCCGTCGAATCGCCTATCGCCCTCCAAGCGGCCCGCAATGCACCACAGGCGACGGTGTCCGCGCCTTCAACGATCGAGCATCACGATACTGTCGCGCTCATCGAGCGCCGACGCATCGACCTGCACCCGCGCACGTTCGCCGCTGCCTGCGATGAGGATGAATGCGTAGGGATTGGAGGTGGCGTCGTCCGCGATCAGTACGCGCACGCCGAGCGCGTGCGCCAGGATGGCGGCGGCGTCGACAATATCGAGGCAACGCGCTGCGTCGAATTTCGCCGGCTGCGCATACAGCGTGATCATCGTCGCGAAAGCTCCGCCCGCCATGCGCCGCTGCAGGCAGAACGCGTCCAGGCCCGCATGCAGCGCGGTCAGATCGTCGACGATGTCGAACGCGTCGCGCGTGCAGCCGAGGAGGACACAGAGAGCGCGCTCCAGCGCGTGCGGCAAAGGTTCTTCTTCGAGCAGGGCGTCGAACCAGATCATCGTGCGAGGACCGCGCCGATCGATCGCCGCGGGAAGGCCCGGATCATGCGGGCGCGCGTGCCGAACCGGTGCTGGAGAACCGGATCAATAAAAAAGCGGCCGTCGTTGCCGACGGCCGCTTCTGACGAGGAGCACAGACGCGACTCGATGCTCCAAGACGGGAATTTCTGGAGCGTTACGCTTCTTTCTTCGTGTGCGCGCTGAGATCTTCCTTGATGCGTGCCGCCTTGCCTTCGAGGCCGCGCAGGTAATACAGCTTGGCGCCACGCACCTTGCCACGACGCTTGACGACGACCGAGTCGATCGCCGGGCTGTGCGACTGGAACACGCGCTCGACGCCGGTGCCGTGCGAGATCTTGCGCACCGTGAAAGCGGAGTTGAGGCCGGCGTTCTTGCGCGCGATGACCACGCCTTCGTAGGCCTGCACACGCTCGCGGTTGCCTTCCTTGACCTTCACGTTGACGATGACGGTGTCGCCCGGGCTGAACTCCGGCAGGGTGCGGGTCATCTGTGCGGCTTCGAATTGCTGGATCAGGTTGCTCATCACACTCACCAAATAGTCGGAACGGATTCCGGTTCGTTATTCTGCTTCGGCGTCAGCGGAAGACTGCTGCGACGTCTCTCTTTGCGCATGCTCGCTCTGGAATTCGACCAGCAGCGCGCGTGTTTTCTTGTCCAGCTCGCAGCGCTCGATCAGATCCGGGCGCCGCAACCACGTCCTGCCCAGCGACTGCTTCAGGCGCCAGCGGCGGATCGCCGCGTGATCGCCCGAGGTCAGCACCGCCGGCACCTCGCCCCACTCGTCGCGCTCCGGGCGCGTGTAGTGCGGGCAATCGAGCAGGCCGTTCGAGAACGAATCCTGCGCGGCCGACTCGGCATCATTCAGTACACCGTCCTGCAGCCTGCCTACCGCGTCGATCAGGATCGCCGCCGCCAGCTCGCCACCGGACAACACGTAATCGCCGATCGAGATTTCCTCGGCCACCGCGTGCTGCAAAAACCGTTCGTCGACGCCTTCGTAGCGTCCGCTCAGCAGGATCAGATGATCGCGCCGGGCGAGTTCGGCCACCTTGGCCTGATCGAGCCGCGTTCCCTGCGGACTCAGGTAAATCGCTTTCGCTTCGCTCGATCCGCTGGCGGCGCGCACGCTGGCGAGCGCCTTACGCAACGGGTCGATCATCATCACCATGCCGGGACCGCCGCCGTAGGGCCGGTCATCGGCCGAACGGTAGTTGTCGCTGGCGAAATCGCGCGGATTCCAGGTCGCAATCTCGATCAGGCCGCGCTCGCGCGCACGCCCGACGACCCCGATCCGCGCACTGCTTTCGATGAAGTCCGGAAACAGCGTGATGACATCGATGCGCATAGGTTCTTTTGCGTTCAACCCTGAACGCGCAAATCAACAAGCAGGCGTCCTGCCCGCACTGTGCGCTTCATGCGATCGTCCTGAGCGCAAAGATCAAAGAGCAGACATCCTGTCTGCGCTTTCAACGAGAGCATCAACTAAAACTCCGGATCCCAGTCGACCGTGAGGCGGCCGCCATTGAGATCCACCTCCGTGACGAACTGGCCGATCAGGAACGGAATCAACCGCTCGCGCTCGCCATCCCGCACGATCAGCACGTCGTTGGCGCCGGTCGCGATCAGATGCGAAACACGGCCGAACGACACGCCTTGCACCGTCACCACCTCGAGTCCTTCGAGATCGGACCAGTAATACTCGCCGGGTTTCGGCTCCGGCAGCGCCGAACGCCTGACCCAGACCTCGGCGCCCTGCAGCGCAACGGCCGCATCGCGGTCCGCCACGCCGGGCAACTCGGCAACAAGGCCTTTGCCCTGGGTACGCCCACGGCACCCATCGATCGTCTTCTCGCCGGCCGCCAATCGCATCAGCCAGGGCTGATAGCGGAAAATCTGCGTTCTCGGCTCGGTATACGACTCGAGCTTCAGCTCGCCGCGTAAACCGTGGACTCCAACGACACGGCCGAGCAGGACGAATTTTTCGTCCGACCCGTTTGACGCCATCAGGCAGCGGCAGCAGTCTGCTTGCCGGCTTCCTTGTAAAGCGAGCGGACCTTCTCGGTCATCTGCGCGCCCTTCTCCACCCAGGCCTTGACCTTGGCGGTGTCGAGCTGCAGACGGACGTCCTTGCCCGCGGCGATCGGGTTGAAATAGCCGACGCGCTCGATATTGCGGCCGTCGCGCGCGTTGCGCTCGTCGGTCACAACGATGTGATAGAAGGGACGCTTCTTCGCGCCGCCACGGGAAAGGCGAATCTTGACCATCGTAGCTCTCTGAATTCTTTAGGATTTTTTCTTGGACACGCCGAAATCGCTGGGCGCCCCCGAGG
>DASWPR010000079.1:0-5822 GCA_036398455.1 Dokdonella sp. | reverse complement strand
CGCGGTGATTGACAGCTCTAGTTCTCCGAGCCGTCCGACCGCAACGGCAGCGAATGGGAAGTGGAGTGCGAAGGCTATTCGTTGTTCGTCGATGCGACGAGCGTCAGCTTCCTCGACGGCGCGACGATCGACTTCGATCGCTCCGCGACCGGCGGCCAGTTGACCATCCGCGCGCCCGCGCTGCGCGGCGCGGTGCCGGGCGAGGACGCCAGCGTCGTCGAGCGCGTGCGCTACGTGATCGAATCGGAGATCAACCCGCAACTCGCCTCGCACGGCGGCCGCGTGTCCCTGCGCGAAGTCACTGCCGAAGGGGTCGTGGTGCTGCAGTTCGGCGGCGGCTGCCATGGCTGCGGCATGGTCGATGCGACCTTGCGCGGCGGCGTCGAGAAGACCTTGAAGGAACGCGTGCCGGAAGTGAGCGGCGTCGCCGATGCGACCGATCACAGCAGCGGCGAGAACCCGTACATGCGCCGCTCCGCCGCCGGCGGCCACTGAAAAAAAAGGACGCGGCCAGGCCGCGTCCTCGATGTCGCCTCGACGGACGGCCGCAGCCGCCGTCGCTAGATGGTTGAGTTCAGTCGCCCTGCACGTGATCGTGCAGATCGGTCAGCTTGGTCGGCAGGCTGGAGAAATACGCCGCCAGATTGAGGATGTCTTCGTCCGACAGCGTGGTCGCGAAGCCGGCCATGATCGGGTTCTTGCGATCGCCCGTCTTGTATTCGTGCAAGGCGCGTTCGATGTAGTCGTGGTACTGGCCGGCCAAGCGCGGATATTGCGCGTCGGTGCCGGCGTTGCCGTCGGCGCCATGGCAGGCCTGGCATACCGCGGCCTTGGCCTTGCCCGCTTCGATATCGCCCTTGGCGAAGACCGGAGCGGCCGTGAATACGAGCGTCGTGATCAACAGCGATGCGAAGAGGCGCTTCATCTTGAGGTCTGTCCTGATGCGGCCCGAACTCAGGGCGTGATGCTGGAGAGATAGGTGGCGATATCGCGGATGTCCTGCTCGGTCAGGCTTTCCCCCTGCGCGCGCATGGTCGGATGCGAACGCTCGCCCTTCTTGTACTCGGTCAGCGCGTTGATCAGATAGTCGTAGTTCTGACCCGCGATCTTCGGCACGTGATAGTTCGGGTAGGCGTTCTTCCAGCCGGTGATGCCGTGGCAACCGGCGCAGGTGTAGACCTTGGTCTTGCCGGCTGCGGCGTCGCCTTTCTCGGCGGCCAGGCAGGGCAGGGTAGTGAACAGCAGGGCGATGGCCAGCAGAGGCGCTCGGGTCATTGTCGATTCCGGACGGCAAGAGGTTGATCACACGGGCGTCAAGCCGAGCGAGTATAGCGTGTCGTTCACGTTTTCAAATCACGACGACGCGCCCGACGGCGTGTCCACGCGTCGCCTGGCGCGCGCTCTCGTGACTTCGCGACAAATTGCCGCAACTTTTTTCCCGTTTCCTGCATCCGATGTGCCGTGTGTCTCGTGACTACCGGCTCACGACGAAAGATGCGGATGCGGGCACTCTCTCGACGCGAGCTGCGGGGCACCTGCCGATTGGACGGCAGGTTGGAATGCGCCGCGAAATCATTGGCAGATGGCGCCAAGCGACCCTTGGGCGCTATTGCACATTAATAGTGATGTAGTTTAGTATAACACCACAACAACTCAGCAGGCCTTCCCGATGTGTCCGACCCGCGTTTCCAACCCATTCCGCCCGATCGATCGTCGCCTGCGTCTGGGCGCTCTCGCGGCTGCAATGGCCCTGCTGACCGCCTGTGGCGGCGGCGCGCCTGCCACGGATGCGAAGAACACGGCGCAGGCGGCGATTCCGGTCGAGGTCGCTTCGGCATCGCATCAGGCGGTGACGGCCAATTATTCCGGCACGGCCACGCTCGAGGCGGTCGGCGATGCCCAGGTCGTGGCGAAAACCACCGGCATCGTGCTGAAGATCCTGGTCGAGGAAGGCATGCACGTGCAGAAGGGCCAGGTGCTGGCCATGCTCGACGACGACGCGGCGCGCAACAAGCTGGCGCAGGCCGTCGGCACGCTCAAGAAGACGCAGGCGGCGTACGACAAGTCGGAGAAGGGCGTCGCGCTGAAGATCACCCCGCGCGCCGATTACGACCGCGACAAGTACGACCTGGAAACGCAGAGAGCCGTCGTCGACGGTGCCCAGCTTGACGTGTCCTACACGCGCATCGTCGCGCCGATTTCCGGCGTGGTCGCCAAGCGCTCGATCAAGCTCGGCAACCTCGTGCAGACGAACCAGAACCTGTTCCAGATCGTCGACATGGATCCGCTGCAGGCGGTGCTGAACGTGCCGGAGCGCGATCTCGATACGCTGAAGCCCGGGCAAACGGTGCAGATGCGCGTCGACGCGCTGACCGGCAAGAGCTTCGAAGGCACCATCGCGCGCATCGCGCCGGTGGTCGACGCGGCCAGCGGCACGTTCCGCGCGACTTGCGAGTTCCGCGACACGACGCGCACCCTGAAGCCCGGCATGTTCGGCCGCATCGAGGTCGCCTACGATCAGCGCCACGATGCGCTGGTGGTGCCGCGTTCGGCGCTGCTCGAGGAGGACGGCGAGAGTTCGGTGTTCACCGTCGAATTGGCGCCGGCGAAAGCCGCTGCGGTGAAAGAGCCGACTGCGGCCGCGCCCAAGGGCAAGTCCGGCGAAGCCGTCGCGGCGGAGCAGGCCAAGCCGGCGCTGCCGGCGTTCGTCGCCAAGCGGCGTCTGGTCAAGACCGGCTATGCCGAGGGTGATCGTGTCGAGATCCGCGATGGCCTGAAAGACGGCGAGCGCGTCATCACGATCGGCCGCAATGCCGTGCGCGACGGCACCGAAGTACAGGTGCTCGGCGACACGCCGCAGGCGCTGGCTGGCGCGCCGATCGGAGGCAAGGCGTCGTGAATCTGCCCGAGCTGGCCACGCGCCGGCGCGTCACGGTCGGCATGCTGACGCTGACCCTGGTGCTGTTCGGCCTGATCGGACTGTTCGGCCTCAAGGTCAACCTGCTGCCGGACCTGTCCTACCCGACGCTGACCGTGCGCACCGAATACGAAGGTGCGGCGCCGCTCGAAATCGAAAACCTCGTCAGCCAGCCGGTCGAGGAGGCCGTCGGCGTCGTCAAGAACGTGCGCAAGGTGCATTCGGTTTCGCGCACCGGGCAGTCCGACGTGGTGCTCGAGTTCGCCTGGGGCACCGACATGGACATGTCGAGCCTCGAAGTGCGCGACAAGCTCGACACGCTGCAGTTGCCGCTGGAAGCGAAGAAGCCGCTGCTGCTGCGCTTCAATCCGTCGACCGACCCGATCATCCGGCTCGGCCTGTCGGTGAAGGGCGAATCCAGCGAGGCGCAGCTGAAGCAGCTGCGCCGCTTCGCCGACGACGATCTGAAGAAGCGCATCGAGCCGGTCGCCGGCGTCGCCGCGGTCAAGGTCGGCGGCGGTCTCGAAGACGAGATCGACGTATCGATCGACCAGCAGAAACTGGCGCGGCTCGGCATCGACATCAACGAGGTCATCACGCGCCTGAAGAACGAGAACGTGAACGCCTCCGGCGGCCGGATCGAGGAGGGCAGCCAGCGCTTCCTGGTGCGTACGATCAACCAGTTCAAGACGCTCGACGAAATGCGCGAGCTGCTGATCAAGGTCGATGGCAGCGTGCCGGTGAAGCTGAAGGACATCGCCGACGTGCACCAGGGATTCAAGGAACGCGAGGGCGTCGTGCGCATCGACGGGCGCGAGGCAATCGAGCTTGCCATCTACAAGGAAGGCGACGGCAATACGGTGAACGTCGCCGCGGCGGTGAAGGCGCAGATCGACAAGCTGAAGGATTCGCTGCCGACCGGCGCACAGCTGACCACCATCGAGGACCAGTCGGTCTTCATCCAGCACGCGCTCAACGAAGTGAAATTCGACGCGCTGCTCGGCGGCGTGCTGGCGATCCTGATCATCTTCTTCTTCCTCGGCGATTCCTGGAGCACGTTCATCATCTCCCTGTCGCTGCCGGTTTCCCTGATCGCGACCTTCTTCTTCATGGGCCAGCTGCACCTGTCCTTGAATGTGATGTCGCTCGGCGGCCTCGCGCTCGCGACCGGCATGGTCGTCGACGATTCGATCGTGGTACTGGAAAACATCGCACGCCTGCGCGAGAAGGGCGCCTCGATCCTCGAAGCCGCCGTGCGCGGTACCGCCGAGGTCGGCATGGCCGTGACGGCGTCGACGTTGACGACGGTCGCCGTGTTCTTTCCGCTGGTCTTCGTGCAGGGCGTCGCCGGCCAGCTGTTCCGCGACCAGGCGCTGACGATCACGTTCGCGATGCTGGTCTCGCTGGTCGTCTCGATGAGCCTGATTCCGATGCTCGCCTCGCTCAAAGGCCGCTCGCCGCTCGCCTACCGCGACGAACCGGCAAAGCCCGCGCGAGCGCTGCCGAACAACCGTGTTCTGCGCGTGCTGGCGATCGGCGGCCGGGCGGTCGGCGAGTTCCTTGGCCAGACCCTGCCGCGCACGCTGGTCTGGAGCATCGCGATGCTGGCGCGCCTGTGCGGCATCGTGTTCGGCCGCAGCCTGCGCTTCATCGGCCGCTTCGTGACGTGGCCGTACGACCGCGCCGCCGCGTTCTATCGGCGTTCGCTGCCGAAGGCGCTGGCGCACCCGTGGCGCGTGCTCGGCTTCGCTGCCGCCGCCCTCGTCGCGACCTTGTCGCTGGTGCCTTCGCTCGGTCTCGACCTGATCCCGCAGCTGGCGCAGGGGCGCTTCGACATGACCGTCACGCTGCCGCCAGGCACGCCGCTGGCGGAAACGGACAAGCTGGTCGCCGAGATCGCCGCGCGCCATGCGAAGGACCCGGGCGTCGAATCGATCTATGGCGTCGCCGGCGCGGGCACGCGCCTCGATGCGAACCCGACCGAATCGGGCGAGAACATCGCGCGCCTGTCGATCGCCTTGAAGGACGGCGGCAGCAAGGCGATCGAAGCGGCCGAGATCGAACGCCTGCGCGCCGGCATGACGCGCGCCGATGCCAGCGTGAAATTCGCGCGGCCGCAGCTGTTCAGTTTTTCTGCACCGCTCGAAGTGGAAATCCGCGGCTACGACCTCGACGCGCTCGCCAAAGGCGGCCAGCGCCTGGTCGAGCTGATGAGAGCCTCGCCGCGCTTCGCCGACGTCAAGTCGACCGTCGAGGGCGGCTATCCGGAAATCCAGATCCGCTTCGATCAGGATCGCGCCGCCGCGCTCGGCCTGACCACGCGCGATATCGCCGACCGCGTCGTGCGCAAGGTGAAGGGCGAAGTCGCCACGCGTTATGACTTCCGCGATCGCAAGATCGATGTGCTGGTGCGTGCGCGTGCGTCCGACCGCGGCAGCGTGGACGATATCCGCAATCTCGTGGTCGGCTACGTTTCCGCGAACGGCGCGGCGCAGTCGGGCAAGAACGCGACCGCCGCCGCATCCTCCCCGACTGCGGCATCGAACGGCAACGCGAACGCGAACTCGAATTCGGGCAACGGTTCCGGCAGCGGCGCATCGACGCTCAACGACAGCGCGCAAACGAGCAGCGACACGCCGATCCGCCTGTCCGCGGTCGCCGAGGTCGTCGCGGGCGAAGGACCGAGCGAGATCCATCGCGTCACGCAGGAACGCGTGGCCATTGTTTCGTCGAACCTGCACTACGGCGATCTCGCCAGCGCGGTGGCCGAGGTGAAGGACATCGTCGCGACGCATCCGCTCGCGGCCGGCGTCAAGGTGCGCGTCGGCGGCCAGAGCGAGGAACTCGATTCCTCGGTGAAGTCGCTCGTGTTCGCGCTCGGCCTGGCGATCTTCCTGGTCTACCT
>DASWPR010000078.1:0-3204 GCA_036398455.1 Dokdonella sp. | reverse complement strand
GCGGCGGCGCTGCCACTACGCGCCGCAGCATTTCGGCGGAGGGCTTCGCGTCTTTCGGCGGCATCGGCGACTGCCGGCCTTTGCAAAAATCCGGGCCGCTGCTCAGGATGCGTACGACCTTCACGTCGTCATCGAGTGTCGTGACCGCCTCGATAATCGCTTCGCTCATCGCGGAATCGATCAGGTTGCCGTTGTCGGGACGATCGAGCATGACGTCCACGAGCGGGCCGTCCCTGTTGATCGCGACGAATGGGGTAGGCATGCGTGTCTCCTTCGGTTTGCAGCCGTTGTCGTGTAGCGGGTTCAGCCGGCGCGGCGGTGGATGTATTCCCACACCACCTTCGGCGTGGCCGGCATCGCCAGTTCCTCGTTGCCGAATTCCTTCAACGCGTCGGCGAGCGCGTTGAAGATCGTCGCGGTGGCCGGCGTGATGCCGCTCTCGCCGCCGCCCTTCACGCGCAGCGGGTTGCCGTGGGTCGGGTCTTCCGTCAACTCGACGCGCAGCGGCGGAATCGCGCCGGCGCGCGGCATCCCGTAGTCCATGTACGAGCCGGTCAGCACCTGGCCCGTTGCGCGGTCGAGATAGCAGGTCTCCGAGAGCGCCTGGCCGATGCCTTGCGCGAGGCCGCCGTGTACCTGGCCTTCGACGATCAGCGGGTTGATCGGCTGGCCCACGTCGTCGACCGACGTGTAGTTGACGAGCTCGACGACGCCGGTGTCCGGGTCCACCTCCAGCTCGCAGACGGCCGCGCCGGTCGGGTGTGCGGGCACGCGCGTATTGACCTCGGCATGCGCGTACAGCTTGCGTTGTGCCGGATCGCCCGGCACGCCGTCGCTCGCAATGCGCGCGGCGACTTCGAACAGACCGATGCGGCGATCCGAAGCCGGATCGGCGAAGCCGCCGTCGGCGAACGCCACGCGTTCGGGCGATGCGTCGAATAGAGCGGCGGCGACCTGCCTGGCGGTCGCGACGATCTGTGCGGCGGTATCGACCAGCAGCATGCCGCCGAGGCGCATCGAGCGGTCCGAGTGGCTGCCGCCGCCGACGCTGACGAAGGCAGTGTCGCCGGTGCGCAGCGTGACCGACGCCATCGGCACGCCCAGATGCTGAGCGATGACCTGCGCGAACGTCGTTTCGTGGCCCTGGCCGGTGGACTGCGTGCCGGCCACGATGTCGATGCGGCCTTCCGGCAGCACGGTCAGTTCGATCCGCTCGCGCGGCGCGCCGACCGGCGACTCGATGTAGTTCGCGAGTCCGATGCCGCGCAGCCTGCCGTTCGCGCGCGCGGCGGCGCGGCGCTCACTGAAGCTGTTCCACTCGGCGAGTTCCAGCGCGCGTGTCATGTTGCGCGCAAACTCTCCGCTGTCGTACGTGAGTCCCATCGGGCTGCGGTACGGCAGCTTCTCATGCGCGATGAGGTTGCGGCGGCGGATCTCCGCGCGGTCGAGGCCGAGTTCGGCCGCCGCGAGGTCGAGCATCCGCTCGATGACGTGGGTCGCCTCGGGGCGCCCCGCGCCGCGATACGGAGCGGTCGGCACCGTGTTCGTCATTACCGCGCTGATGTGCACCGCGGCGACCGGCACGTCGTAGACGGTCGTCATGATCCGCGTACCGTTCGACATGGACACGTACGATACCGTGTGCGCGCCGACGTTGCCGAGCCATTCGTTGTCGATCGCGAGGATGCGGCCGTCCTTCGAAAAACCGAACGTTGCGCGCACGATCGCGTCGCGGCCCTGGTAATCGGACAGGAACGCCTCGCTGCGATCGCTCGTCCACCTGACCGGCCTGCCGATGCGGCGCGCGGCCCACACGACGGCCAACTGCTCGACGTAAATGAACGAGCGCGGGCCGAACCCGCCGCCGGTATCGGGGCAGACCACGCGCACCTGCGCGGGGGGCACCTTGAGCGCGTCCGCGAGGCATAGCTTCTGCCGCACCGCGCCCTGGCTGCCGGAAATCAGCGTGTAGACGCCGGTTTCGCCGTCGTATGCGCCGATCGCGCTGCGCGGTTCCATCTGGCAGTTCACCACGCGGCTGTGGTGGAACTCGCGCTGCACGACGAGCGGCGCACCGGCGATGATCCGGCGCGCTTCGTCCCGCTCGCCGATCTGCGCCTGGAAGCACAGGTTGCCCGGCGCGCCGTCCCACATCTGCGGCGCACCGTCCTGCATGGCGTCGGCCGCGTTGACCACCGCATCGAGCACGTCGTATTCGACCTCGATCATTTCCGTCGCATTGCGCGCCGCGAGCGGCGTTTGCGCGATCACCATCGCGATCGGCTCGCCGACGTAGCGCACGCGATCCACCGGCAGCGGAATATGCCGCTGGTTGAAGATCTGGCCGGTCAGCGAGGTGAGGAATGCCTTCTTCGTCGCGTCCACGGCATCGATCGGATTCGGCACGTGATCGACGCCCTGGTAGCCGTCTTCCAGATAATCCCGGCCGACGAGCACGGCGATCACGCCGGGCGCGTCGAGCGCGGCGGAGATGTCGACCGAAAGCAGTCCGGCATGCGCGTGCGGCGAGCGCAGGAAGGCTGCATACGTCTGGCCTTCGATCTGCAGGTCGTCGGTGTATTTCCCGTTGCCCGTGACGAAGCGCCGGTCTTCCACGCGCGGGAGAGGTTGGCCGATCATGACTGCGAGCCCTCCGCCGTTGCGCCGGCGAGTGCCGGGTACAGGTCGTGCGCCGCGTGGCGCACCGCTTCGATGATGTTCACATAGCCCGTGCAGCGGCAGATGTTGCCTTCGAGCGCATGGCAGATGCTTTCTTCGTCGAGCTTCGGCGGCCGACGCAGATAGAAGTCGACCGACATGATCATGCCCGGCGTGCAAAATCCGCATTGCAGGCCGTGGCACTGGACGAACGCATTCTGGACCGGATGCAGCGGCGCGTCCTGATCCGCGCGCAGCCCTTCGACGGTCGTGACCGCGCCGCCGCTCGCCTGTGCCGCGAGGACGGTGCACGACTTCACGGAGACGCCGTCGAGATTGACCGTGCAGGCGCCGCATTGACTCGTGTCGCAGCCAACGTGCGTGCCGGTGAGGCGCAACGTTTCGCGCAGGAATTCGACGAGCAGCGTCTGGTCGGGCACGTCATGCTCGACGTCGACGCCGTTCACTCGCAATTGGACTTCAGCCATGATTCACCTTGGTGTGCTGGATCGTTCGTCGGACCGAGGTTCAGTGAGCGGTGCCCGC
>DASWPR010000077.1:0-5547 GCA_036398455.1 Dokdonella sp. | reverse complement strand
CATGCGTAGCGATAGGTCAGGCCGGCATCGCGGCAGGCGGCGGCCAGCGTGCCGGTGCGCTGGATGCCGACCAGCAGCGCGGTCAGGCGCGGCACCAGCGGCGCACCGCTGGCGCCGCGCAGTTGCCAATGAGCGTCGATCGTTACCTTGAACATCTCGCGATGACGGATTGATGGCGCTAATAAGGCTTTCGAAAGCCTATTGTAGACTTTCGTAGTGTGGTGCAGAGTCTTACCACAGTCGAAGATGCAAGCGACCAATAAGCTCAAAATAGCCTATTGGCGACTTCCATCCAACTTGGAAAATACCCGGAGGGGATCATGAGCGGCACGCTCGATATTGGCGTCGCGACCGGCTCGGTTGCGGACGGCCTGCTCGCGAAGGAACGGACGGTGGCGCGGCCCGGATTCAATCGATGGCTGGTGCCGCCGGCTGCCTTGTGCATTCATCTGTGTATCGGCATGGCGTACGGTTTCAGCGTGTTCTGGCTGCCGCTGTCGAAGGCGATCGGCATCGACAAGCCGCATGCGTGCGCAGCCGGCACCCGTTGGATCAGCGAACTGTTCGCGTCCGACTGCGACTGGTCGGTCAGCATGCTCAGCATCACCTTCACCTTGTTCATCGTCGTGCTCGGCCTCTCGGCCGCCTTGTGGGGCGGCTGGCTCGAACGCGCCGGTCCACGCAAGGCCGGCGTCGTCGCGGCGCTGTGCTGGGGCGGCGGTTTCCTGCTCGGTGCGCTCGGCATCTACATCCACCAGCTCTGGCTGATCTGGCTCGGCACCGGAATCCTCGGCGGCGTCGGCCTCGGGCTCGGCTACATCTCGCCGGTATCCACCTTGATCAAATGGTTCCCCGATCGCCGTGGCATGGCGACCGGCATGGCGATCATGGGCTTCGGCGGCGGTGCGCTGATCGGCTCGCCGCTGGCAGACTATCTGATGCGCCATTTCGCGACGCCGACATCGGTCGGCGTCTGGCAGACCTTCTTCGTGATGGGCCTGATCTATTTCGTCGTCATGCTGATCGGCGCCTTCAGTTATCGCGTGGTGCCCAATGGCTGGGCGCCGGCGCGCTGGGTCGCACCGGCGAGCGGCAAAAACGCAATGATCACGCGCGGCAACGTGCATTTGAACCAGGCCTGGAAGACGCCGCAGTTCTGGCTGATCTGGGGCGTGCTCTGCCTCAACGTCAGCGCCGGCATCGGCGTGCTCGCGATGGCCTCGCCGATGCTGCAGGAAGTGTTCGGCGGGCGCCTGATCGGGCTCGATCTCGGCTTCAACGATCTCAACGCCGACCAGAAGAAGCAGATCGCGACCATCGCGGCCGGCTTCACCGGCCTGCTCAGCCTGTTCAATATCCTCGGCCGCTTCTTCTGGGCTTCGACGTCGGATTTCATCGGCCGCAAGAACACCTATTTCATTTTCTTTCTGCTCGGCATCGCGCTGTATGCCTCGGTGCCCTCGCTCGGCCATGCCGGCAGCGTCGGCCTGTTCGTGGGCGCGTTCTGCGTGATCCTGACCATGTACGGCGGCGGCTTCGCGACCGTGCCGGCCTATCTGGCCGACATGTTCGGCACGCAGATGGTCGGCGCGATCCACGGCCGCCTGCTGACCGCGTGGTCGGCGGCCGGCGTGCTCGGGCCGGTGCTGATCACCTACTTCCGCGACAGCCAGCTCGCCGCCGGCATGGCGCGCAGCGCGGTCTATGACAAGACGATGTACGTGCTGGCCGGACTGCTGGCCGTCGGCCTGATCTGCAACCTGCTGGTGCGGCCGGTCGCGCAGCGCTATTTCATGAGCGAGGAAGAGCTCGCCGCCGAACGTCGCCACGCCCACGAGGTGGTCGTGGCGAACGCGGTCGGCACTGCCTCGGCAGGCAGCGTCGCCGCGGCACCCGCCATGCAGGGCGCGGTGATCGCGGCCTGGATCGGCGTCGGCATTCCGATCGCCTGGGGCGTGTTCATCACGCTGCAGAAAGCGCTCGTGCTGTTCCGCTGACAGGGCGAGGCGTGAACTCGCGCCACACCCGAAGGGTCTCACCCAGGCAGCAGCGCTGCCTGGGCGGGATTCCCGGCGCATAATCGAACAAGAGTCATCGACATGGCAGCCCAACCGCTACCCCTCAATCCTCCCCGTCGCCGCGTCGCCGCCGATCCCGCTGCCGGCCTCGAGCCGGCGATTGCGGCCGCGGTGAAAGCTGCGCTGGACGCCCACCGCGATCTTCCTGGCGCCTTGATGCCGATCCTGCATGCAGTGCAGGACGTACTCGGCTACGTGCCGGCGGATGCCGTGCCCTGGATCGCCAGCGACTTGAACCTGACGCGCGCCGAAGTGCATGGCGTGATCAGCTTCTACCATCACTTCCGCACGCATCCGCCGGGCCGCCAGGTCGTGCAGATCTGCCGCGCCGAAGCCTGCCAGGCCCTGGGTGCGCGCGCGTTGGAAGCACATGCGAAGCAGTCGCTCGGTATCGATTTCCATGAGACCACCGCCGATGGCGCGATCACGCTCGAGGCGGTCTACTGCCTCGGCAACTGCGGCTGCGGACCCTCGGTGCTGATCGGCACCGACGAGCTGCACGCGCGGGTGACGCCGGATGCGTTCGATGCGCTGATGCGCAAGGCGCGCGAGGCGACGGCATGAGCGACGCATTGAAGATCTACGTGTCGCGCGATGCGACCGCGCTCGCGCTCGGTGCCGACGCGACCGCGCAGGCGATCGCTGCGGAGGCGGCCAGGCGCGGCGTTGCGATCGAGCTGGTCCGCAACGGTTCGCGCGGCATGTTCTGGGTCGAGCCGCTGGTCGAGGTCGCGACGCCGGCGGGGCGTGTCGCCTACGGGCCGGTGTCGGCCACCGATGTCGCGGCCTTGTTCGATGCCGGCTTTGGCAATGGCGCGGCGCATGCGCTCAAGCTCGGCCTGACCGAAGAGATTCCGTATTTCAAGAAACAGGAACGCCTCACCTTCGCGCGCGTCGGCCTGGCCGATCCGCTCAGCGTTGCCGACTACGTCGCGCACGGAGGTTACGCGGGCCTCGAGAATGCGCTGGCGATGAGCGGCGCGGACATCGTCGCGGCGGTGACCGAATCGGGCCTGCGCGGCCGCGGCGGCGCGGCGTTCCCGACCGGCATCAAGTGGAAGACCGTGCTCGGCGTGGAATCCGCGCAGAAGTACATCGTCTGCAATGCGGACGAGGGCGACTCCGGCACGTTCTCCGATCGCATGCTGATGGAGGGCGACCCGCTCTCGCTGGTCGAAGGCATGACCATCGCGGGTGTCGCGGTGGGCGCCACGCAAGGCTATATCTACCTGCGCAGCGAGTATCCGCATGCGCACCGCGCGCTCAAGGCCGCGATCGCCAACGCCTACGCGGCCGGCTGGCTGGGCGCCGACGTGCACGGCAGCGGCAAGCGCTTCGATCTGGAAGTGCGCCTCGGCGCGGGTGCCTACATCTGCGGCGAGGAAACCTCGCTGCTCGACAGTCTCGAAGGCAAGCGCGGTCAGGTCCGCTTCAAGCCGCCGCTGCCGGCGATCAAGGGATTGTTCGGCCAGCCGACCGTGATCAACAACGTGATCTCGCTGGCCTCGGTGCCGATCATCCTGGCTAAGGGCGCGGCGTTCTATCGCGACTACGGCGTAGGCCGCTCGCGCGGCAGCCTGCCGATCCAGCTGGCCGGCAATCTCAAGCATCCGGGCCTCGTCGAAAAAGCATTCGGCGTGACCTTGCGCGAGCTGCTGTACGACTACGGCGGCGGCTCGTATTCGGGCCGGCCGATCCGCGCGGTGCAGGTGGGCGGTCCGCTCGGCGCGTACATGCCGGAATCGCAGTTCAATACGGTGCTCGACTACGAAGCCTTCGCTGCCGTCGGCGCGATGCTCGGCCATGGCGGCGTCGTCGCCTTCGACGACAGCGTCGACATGCTCGATCAGGCGCGCTACGCGATGGAGTTCTGCGCGGTCGAATCCTGCGGCAAGTGCACGCCATGCCGGATCGGCTCGACGCGCGGCGTCGAGGTGATCGACCGCATCCGTTCGGGCATCGAGCGCGACAAGAACCTCGCCGTACTGAACGATCTGTGCAACACGATGCGCTTCGGCTCGCTGTGTGCCCTGGGCGGCCTCACGCCCGACCCGGTGGTCAGCGCGCTGAAGCATTTTTCGGAAGATTTCGCGGTGCGTGCGTAGCCACGAGCCGCAGCAAGGCAGTCGAACAGGAAAGCAACTACACAGGCAAGGCGTCATGCCCGCAAGCGCGGGAATCCATTGGGCAGGTGACCGCAAAATGTGCAGGTGACCGCAGCAACGTGGATCCGCGCGTTCGCGAGGATGACGGCAAACACGAAGTACGCGTCGCGAGAGGCAGGAGATACGCGTCGCAAGACGCAGGAGAAGAGCCATGTTGTCGATCAACGAAACCGATCTCGGTACCCCCAAGTCGAAGGCGACCCAGCAGGTCGCCTTGACCATCGACGGCCGCGAAGTGCGCGTGCCGGCGGGAACCTCCGTGCTGCGTGCCGCGGCCGAAGTCGGCATCCAGATTCCGAAGCTGTGCGCGACCGAACTGCTCGATGCGTTCGGTTCGTGTCGCCTCTGCCTCGTGCAGATCGAGGGCATGAGGGGTTATCCGGCCTCGTGCACCACGCCGGTCGCGGCCGGCATGAAGGTGACGACGCAGAACACCAAGCTCGCCGACATCCGCCGCGGCGTGATGGAGCTGTACATCTCCGATCATCCGCTCGACTGCCTGACCTGCCCGGCCAATGGTCACTGCGAACTGCAGGACATGGCGGGTGTGGTCGGCCTGCGCGACGTACGTTACGGCTACCAGGGCGACAACCACGTTTACGCGAAGAAGAGCGACGACACGCTCAATCCGCGCTTCGTCGGCAAGGACGAAAGCAATCCGTATTTCACCTTCGATCCGTCCAAGTGCATCGTCTGTTCGCGCTGCGTGCGCGCCTGCGACGAGCAGCAGGGCACGCTCGCGCTGACCATCCAGGGGCGCGGCTTCGATTCGATGGTGTCGGCCAGCCACAGCGAGTCCTTCATCGATTCCGAATGCGTCTCCTGCGGCGCCTGCGTACAGGCCTGCCCGACGGCGACCTTGAGCGAGAAATCGCTGATCCAGATGGGCCAGGCCGAGCACAGCACCATCACGACGTGCGCCTACTGCGGTGTCGGCTGTTCGTTCCGCGCCGAGATGAAGGGCGAGGAAATCGTGCGCATGGTGCCGAACAAGGACGGCCACGCGAACCACGGCCACTCCTGCGTGAAGGGCCGCTTCGCGATCGGCTATGCGACGCATTCCGATCGCATCACCCAGTCGATGATCCGCTCGAAGATTTCCGATCCGTGGCGCGAAGTGTCGTGGGAGGAGGCGATCAACTATGCGGCGGCCGAGTTCAAGCGCATCCAGACGACGTACGGTCGCGACTCGATCGGCGGCATCACCTCGTCGCGCTGCACCAACGAGGAAACCTATCTCGTCCAGAAGCTCGTGCGCGCCGGCTTCGGCAACAACAACGTCGACACCTGCGCACGCGTGTGCC
>DASWPR010000076.1:0-5552 GCA_036398455.1 Dokdonella sp. | reverse complement strand
CCGCGCCCGGTGAAGCCGAGCGTCTCGCTGGTCGTCGCTTTCACGCTGACATCGCCGATCGCGCAGCCGAGATCGACCGCAAGATTGCGCCGCATCGCCTCGACGTGCGGCGCGATCTTCGGCCGTTCGCACACGATCGTGACGTCGGCGTTGGCGAGCGCGTACCCGCGTTCGGTCATCAAGGTCGCGCAATGCAGCAGGAAGTGGCGGCTGTTGACGTCTTTCCAGCGCGGATCGCTCGGCGGGAAATGGATGCCGATGTCGCCCAGCGCGAGCGCGCCGAGCAAGGCGTCGCACAGCGCATGGATGACGACGTCGCCGTCCGAATGCGCGACGAGACCGCGCTCGTGCGGAATCGCGACGCCGGCGAGTACCACGTGGTCGCCGGGGCCGAATGCGTGGATGTCGATGCCTTGTCCGATGCGCATGATGTTTGCAGTGTCCAGAAAGATTGGAGCCGACGATGAATGCGGATCGTCATCACGCCATTATCGCTGTCATCGCGCGAAAGCGGGAATCCGTGCGAGCGCAACAAGCCCCCGCCGATGCCAGGTCGACGGGCGTGGTCACCCTCATCATCTCGGCGGGCGTCGTCACCCTCATCGACGTCATTCCCGCGAAAGCGGGAATCCATGGGCCTTGGCGTACAGCAGATGGATTCCCGCTTTCGCGGGAATGACGGCATTGTGAGGCGGACGGATAGGGGCAGCCTGGAGCGGATAGCCTTGAGCGGGTAGCTCAAACGAGCAGGCCCAAATGGGTAGCCTGGGACGAGCAGCGTGAGATGAGCAGCGTCAAACGATCAGCCTCGAGCCTCAGCGTTGCTGAGCGCCGCAGGTCAGCGTTGCGAATGCAGCAGAAATTCCGCCAACGCGAGGTCGGCGGGCGTCGTCACCTTGATGTTGCTTTCCGCACCTTCGACGAGCAGAGGCCGCTGGCCGATGCGCTCCATTGCCATCGCCTCGTCGGTGATCGCGACGCCTTCGTGCTCGGCCTGCACGAGTGCGGCGGTCAGCTCGGCGCGGCGGAACATCTGCGGGGTCAATGCGCGCCAGCGTGCTTCGCGCGGTTCGGTCGTCACTACGCGGGCGTGCGCGTCGCCCAGCTTCAGCGTGTCGCGCAGCGGCGCCGCCAGCAGCGCGCCGCCTGCTGCGCACCCCAACTCGATCAAGCGTTCGATATCGCTTGCGCGCACGCATGGACGCGCAGCGTCGTGCACGAGGACGAAAGCGTCGGCACCGATATCCGGCGGCAATGCGCGCAGCCCGGCCAGCACCGAACCGCTGCGCTCGCCTGCGCCGATCGCCGTGAGCACCGGCTTGCCCGCCAGCGCGGACAGGCCGAACCAGTGCGGATCGTCGGCGGCCAGCACCACCATCAGGCCGGCGATGCTTTCGCACGAGGCGAGGCGTTCCAGCGTCCAGCGCAGCAGCGGCTTTCCGGCCAGCGCGACATACTGCTTCGGCAGCCCGCCGCCGAAACGTGCGCCGCGGCCGGCAGCAGGCACCACGCACCACCGTCGCTCAGTGGCCGCCATCGACCTTGTCTTCGCGAGCCTTGTCGGCGTTCTGGTCGACGACCTGATAGAACGTCTCGCCCGGTTTGAGCAGGCCGAGCTCGGAGCGCGCGCGCTCCTCGATCGCCTCGTCGCCGTGCTTGAGATCCTCGACCTCGGCCGACAAGGTCTCGTTGCGCGCCTTCAGCTTCGCGTTCTCGCCCTTCTGCGCGGCCACCTGGTCGCGCAGCCGCCACACTTCGTGCAGGCCGCCCTGCCCCGTCCACAGGCGAACCTGCAGCGCGATCAGCAGGATCAGCAGGATCAGGGCGACGTAGCGCAGCACGCGCGTGCCGCCTCAGCCCTTGAAGTGCGCAAGATTCGGGAACGCGTCCTTGCCCGCATAGCGCGCCGAGGCGCCAAGTGCTTCCTCGATGCGCAGCAGCTGGTTGTACTTGGCGACGCGATCCGAGCGGCACAACGAGCCGGTCTTGATCTGCGTCGCCGTCGTCGCCACCGCGAGATCGGCGATGGTGGTGTCCTCGGTCTCGCCGGAGCGGTGCGAGATGATCGCGGCGTACTTCGCCGCGTCGGCCATCGCGATCGCATCCAGCGTTTCGGTCAGCGTGCCGATCTGGTTGACCTTGATCAGGATCGCATTGGCGATGTGCCTGTCGATGCCTTCCTTGAAGATTGCCGTGTTGGTCACGAACAGGTCGTCGCCGACCAGCTGCACCGTCTTGCCAAGCTTGTCGGTGAGCTTCTTCCAGCCGTCCCAGTCGCCTTCCGCCATGCCGTCCTCGATCGTGAGGATCGGGTACTTGGCGCACCAGCCGGCGTAGAACTCGATGAGTTGCTCGGGACTCAGCACCTTGCCTTCGCCCTCAAGATGATAGGCGCCTTCCTTGAAGAATTCGGAACTGGCGACATCGAGCCCGAGATAGATGTCCGAACCGATCCTGTAGCCGGCCTTGTCGACGGCCGCGAGGATCGTCTCGATCGCTTCCTCGTTGGACTTGAGGTCCGGTGCGAAACCGCCCTCGTCGCCGACCGCCGTGGCGAGACCTCGCCCCTTCAGCACCGACTTCAGCGCATGGAAGATCTCGACGCCCGCGCGCAGCGCTTCGGCGAAATTCGGCAGGCCGACCGGCAGCACCATGAATTCCTGCATGTCGACGTTGTTGTCCGCGTGCGCACCGCCGTTGATGATGTTCATCATCGGCACCGGCAGGCGCGCGGGGCGCGAGCCGGCCAGGTGCTTCCACAGCGGCTGGCGATGCGCGGCAGCGAGCGCATGCGCATTGGCGAGCGAAACTCCGAGCAGCGCATTCGCGCCGAGCTTGCCCTTGTTCGGCGTGCCATCGAGCGCGATCAGTTTCTCGTCGAGGCCGCGCTGGTTTTCCGCGTCGAACCCTTGCAGCGCCGAAGCGATCACCGTGTTGACGTTGGCGACCGCATTGCGCACGCCCTTGCCGAGATAGCGCGCCTTGTCGCCGTCACGCAACTCGACCGCCTCGCGCGAACCGGTCGAAGCGCCGCTCGGCACCATCGCGCGGCCGAACGAGCCGTCGGCGAGCGTGACTTCGGCTTCGAGCGTGGGGTTGCCGCGGGAGTCGAGAATTTCGCGGGCGTGGATGGTGGCGATGTTGGTCATTGGGTACCCATCAAGAGAACACGAGAAAATCGGCGACCGGATCGAGCTTCACCGGCGTGAAGTTTTCGATGACCGCGTCGCGCATGTGGGCGGCGGCGAGCTCGTCGACCGGCTCCAGAAATGCCTCCGCAACCACGTTCGCATTCGGCCACTGCGCATAGCCATACCAGAGACCGTCATCGCCCTTGTGAAGCCGTGAGCCCAGAGAGCCGCGCTCATCGCGCAGTTGCCTCGTAATGCCAGACCAAGCTTGGACGAACTGATCTTCGCTGCCGGCACGTACGCGCCAGCGATACAGCATGATCACGCCGGGCAGCGATCCTTTCATGCGTTTTCGATGAAACCGGAACGCTTGCCGATTCGATCGAGTTCAATCAGCGTTTCGAGCAGTGCCGCCATCTTCCCCAACGGCCACGCATTCGGCCCGTCGCTGAGCGCGTGATCGGGATCCGGATGCGTCTCCATGAAGATCCCGGCGATGCCGACCGCAACCGCGGCGCGCGAAAGCACCGGCACGAACTCGCGCTGGCCGCCGGATTTTCCATCGGCGCCGCCCGGCAGCTGCACCGAATGCGTCGCGTCGAACACGACCGGGCAGCCCGTGTCGCGCATGACGCTGAGCGAACGCATGTCGGAGACGAGGTTGTTGTAGCCGAAGCTGGCGCCGCGCTCGCACACCATGATCTGCTCGTTGCCGCTCGCCTTCGCCTTCGCCGCTACGTGCTTCATTTCCCAGGGACTGAGGAACTGGCCCTTCTTGATGTTGACCGGCTTGCCGGCGCTCGCCACGTTGTGGATGAAGTCGGTCTGCCGGCACAGGAAGGCCGGCGTCTGCAGCACGTCGACGACGGCGGCGACTTCGTTCAGCGGCGTGTATTCGTGCACGTCGGTCAGCACCGGCACGCCGATCTGGCGCTTCACTTCGGCGAGCACCTTGAGCCCTTCTTCCAGCCCCGGGCCGCGGAAGCTGGTGCCGGACGTGCGGTTGGCCTTGTCGAAGCTCGACTTGAAGATGAAGGGGATGCCGAGCTTGCCGGTGATCTCCTTCAGCGTACCGGCGGTGTCGAGCTGCAACTGCATCGACTCGATCACGCAGGGACCGGCGATCAGGAACAGCGGGCGGTCGAGGCCGACGTCGAAGCCGCAAAGTTTCATCGCACGATCCGTGCCTGGAGCGCGCAGGGCGTCTTTGCCGATCCGATGTACGACGGCATGCCCGACTCTCCGGACGACGTCATTCCCGCGAACGCGGGAATCCAATTTCGCTTTTCGCTCTTCGCCAACGGCACAGTCGCCAGCCCATGGATTCCCGCGTTCGCGGGAATGACGGCATGGGGGGGAATACCAGCTTCCGGTGAAATGACGGCCTGGGACGGAACGCCGACGCCGGCGATGCCGACCACTTCGGCGTCCGCTGCGCCCGCCACCCTCGTGAAAGGCGCCCCCGCACGCGCGACCATCAAGCCAGCGCCTCCTGCGCCAGCTTCGGTGCTTCGCGCATCGCCTTCTGCTCGCGCGCGGCGCGCACGAAACCCATGAACAGCGCATGGCCATCGCGCGGGGTCGAGGTGAATTCGGGATGGAACTGGCAGGCGACGAACCACGGATGGTTCGGCAGCTCGATCATTTCGACGAGCAGGTCGTCCATCGACTTGCCGGCGATGATCAGGCCGAGATCCTCGAACTGCTGGCGATAGCGGTTGTTGAATTCGTAGCGGTGGCGATGGCGTTCGCGGATCACGTCCTGGCCGTACAGCTCGCGCGACAGGGTGCCGGCCTTGAGGCGGCATTCCTGCGCACCGAGGCGCATCGTGCCGCCCTTGTCCGACGCCTCGTCGCGCTTTTCGACGTCGCCGGAGCCGGTCGTCCATTCGGTGATCAGCGCGATCACCGGATGCGCCGCGCTGCGATCGTTTTCACTGGAGTTGGCGCCTTCGAGCCCGGCGATGTTGCGCGCGAAGACGGTGACGGCCGCATGCATGCCGTAGCAGATGCCGAAGTACGGCACCTTCTGCTCGCGTGCGTAGCGCGCCGCCGCGATCTTGCCCTCGAACCCGCGCTTGCCGAAGCCGCCGGGCACCAGGATGCCGTCGGCGTCCTTGAGCAGGTCGGGCCCGCGACGCTCGATTTCCTCCGATTCGACCCAGCGCAGGTTGACCCGCGTGCGCTGCTTGAGGCCGCCGTGACGCAGCGCCTCGCCGAGCGACTTGTAGGCGTCCTTGTGCTCGACGTACTTGCCGACGATGGCGATGTTGACCTCGCCGTGCGGATGCTCGGCCGCCTCGACCGTGCGATCCCATTCGGACAGGTCGACCGGCTTGGCGTTCAGGCGCAGCTTCTCGATGACGATCTCGTCGAGCTTCTGCGCGTGCAGCCACTGCGGCAGCTGGTAGATGATGTCGA
>DASWPR010000075.1:0-6046 GCA_036398455.1 Dokdonella sp. | reverse complement strand
GCGAAGAATTTCCTGCGTAAGAAGGGATTCGAATACGAGGAAATCCGCATCGACCTCGATGCCGCGCGGCGCGACGAAATGCTCACGCGCAGCAGCGGCCGGCGGACGGTGCCGCAGATCTTCATCGGCGACACCCACGTCGGCGGCTTCGACGATCTCGTCGCGGCCGATCGCGCCGGACGCCTGCAGACGCCGGAGGCTGCGCCATGAGCGACCGCATCAAGGAGTTCACTGCATTTCGCCAGCGCATGAACGAACGCATCCTGGAACAGGACAACCAGGTCGTGCGCCGCTTCTTCGCGCTCGATACGCAGACCTACAAACCCGGCGCACTCGACGTGAAGACGAAGGAGATGCTCGGGCTGGTCGCCTCGCTGGTGCTGCGTTGCGACGATTGCGTCAGCTACCACGTTGCGCAGTGTGCCGAGGCGGGCGTGAGCGAAGAGGAATTCTTCGAGGTGTTCAGCGTCGGCCTGGTCGTCGGCGGCTCGATCGTGATTCCGCATCTGCGCCGCGCGGTCGATTTTCTCGACCAGACGGTCGGCAAGGCACAGGACGATTCCTCGACACCCGCCTGAACTACGGCGGACGCGCCGGCGGCTTTCTCAGCGCGGAACGCGCATCAGCCTGGCGCGACCGCCATCGCTGCCGCGGCCGCTGAGGTGATCGACGCCGACCTGATCGAAGTCCGCCAGCGGCGCGGACGCGGCCGACAGGGTGCACAGTTCCGGCTGCTGCGTGCCGGCGGCCATGCGGCAATCCAGCGTCGCGTCGTGGCCGATGTCGGCGAGATGGAAGGTTTCCGCGTCGTGGCTGCTCGCGCTGCCGAAATCGAACAGGCGCGGTGCGCTTTCATCGTCCTGCAATAGCACCCACTGGCCACTCCAGCCGCTGCCGGGCGCGCCCGCCGCGAAGTGCGCGCGCGACAGCATCAGCATGCGTATGTCCACGTCGCGACCGGCTTCGCTGCGCACGATGTAGGCGCGTGCGCGGCTGGGGGAAAGGAATTCGAGTTCGAGGCGCGGGCCCGCCTGCGCGCTCGGCTGGCTGGCGGTCGCCGCGAAGCTGGAATCGCCGTTGGCGAGCTGCACGAGGGCGGCATGCGCCACGTGTCCCTGCAGCGAGGCGCTGCCGAACGTCCACGTCGCCGCGCCGGAATCGGCGAAGCCGAACAGGCCGACCGCTAGCTGATCGCCCTGTACTTCGATGCTGGCGCCGTTGCCGGCTGCCGCCGGGCCGGTCTCGCTGCTCGCTTCGGACCACCAGAATCCATTCTCCGGCACCGGTGCCGACGACGGGCTGCCGATCTCGAGCAGGCTGAAGGCGAGCAACTGCGGCGCCGCGTTGCCGAGCAGATAGACGCGGACGCGGTAGACCTGATTGGGAAGTGCCGGCAAACCCGAGCCCGCGCTTGGATCGGCGCGCAGCGAAAACGATGTCGATGCCTTGCCGCAGGCCGTTGCCGCCGGCTGCAGAGCGATGCTCAGGTTGTTGCCGTCCAGGGTCACCTGTCCGACGCTCGGCGCGCATCGGGTGGGAGCCTTGCCGGAGATGCCGAGCATCGCCGGCCGCGCGGAAACGCCCGCGGGCTGCGCCACCAGGCGCACGCGGATGTCGGTCGGCGCGTTCGTGTCGGCGTGCGCGAGCGAGCCGAATGGCAGCGCGCAGAAGAACGCGACACACCGCGCGATCGCAGCGAGTTTTCTTGGACGGCTTGGGAACATTCGCGGATAATGCGCGTCCGCGCTGGCGCCGGCAAGACGGAATTTCGCAAGTTCCTTGTCCCATAAGGAATTTTTGCGACTCGACTCGGCGTTACGGCAGTGCGCCCGGCCTATCCGATGCGCCGTGAACGATCGGATTTCGCACGGCCCGGCCGCCGCTGTTGCATAGATTTTTTGGCGCGACCTCGCTCGCGCACTACGGAGATCAGATGAGTACGACCATTGCAGTGATCCGGGGCGACGGCATCGGCCCCGAGATCATGGACGCCACCTTGCGCGTGCTGGAAGCCCTGCACCTGGGTTTCGAGTACGAATTCGTCGAAGCGGGCCTCGCCGCACAGCAGACGGTGGGTGAGCTGCTGCCGCAGGCGACGCTCGACGCGATCGCCAAGCATCGCGTCGCCCTTAAGAGCCCGCTGACCACGCCGGTCGGCGAGGGCTTCAGCTCGATCAACGTGGAGCTGCGCCGGCGGTTCGACCTTTACGCCAACGTGCGTCCGGCGATCTCGTTTCCGAATACGCGCTCGCGCTTTCCGGAAGACGTCGACCTCATCACCGTGCGCGAGAACACCGAGGGCGCCTATATCGGCGAAGGCCAGCAGGTTTCCGAAGATGGCGCGACCGCGACGTTGACGCAGCGGATCACGCGGCGCGGCTCGGAACGCATCGTGCGCTACGCGTTCGAACTCGCGCGTCGCGGCGGGCGCAAGAAAGTCAGCGTGGTGCACAAGGCGAACATCCTGAAGTCGACCTCGGGCCTGTTCCTGAAGGTCGCGCGCGAAGTCGCGGCGGAGTATCCGGATATCGCCTGCAACGAGCTGATCGTCGACAACTGCTGCATGCAGCTGGTGATGAAGCCGGAGCAATTCGACGTGATCGTCACGACGAACCTGTTCGGCGACATCATCTCGGACCTGTGCGCCGGCCTGGTCGGCGGCCTGGGTCTGGCGCCGGGCGCGAACATCGGCGCCGATGCCGCGATCTTCGAAGCCGTGCACGGCTCGGCACCGGATATCGCCGGCAAGGGCATTGCGAATCCGAGCGCCCTGCTGCTCGGCGCCGCCCAGATGCTCGACCACCTGCAGCGCCCGGACGAGGCCGCGCGTCTGCGCGCGGCGATCCGCGCGACCTTGCAGGCGCGCGACCATCTGACGCCGGACCTCGGCGGCAGCGGCACCACGCAGACCTTCGCCGACGCGCTGATCTCGCGCATCGAGAAGGCTTGACCTGAGCGTTGAACCTGGCCTGCGGCGTCAGCGCGCCGCCGCCAGGTGATCGAGTACGCGCAGCTTGCCGCGGCCGGGGCGATAGCCGGCCGCGAGCGCGGCGTGGACGAAATCGATCGCGTCCTCGACCGCATCGTCCAGCGCCGCGCCGCGCGCGATGCCGGCCGTGATCGCCGCCGACAGACTGCAGCCGGTGCCGTGGCTTTCGCCGCGGATGCGCCGCTGGTGAAACCAGTGCTCGCCGCTGCGCGTCAGCAGCAGATCCGAGATTTCGCTGCCGGCGAGGTGGCCGCCCTTCAGCAGCACGGCGCGTGCGCCTGCATCGAGCAGTTGCGCCGCGGCGATCCGCATCTCTTCGACATTCCTGACCGGGCGTTTGAGCAGGCGCTCGGCCTCCGGGATATTCGGCGTCAGCAGGTCGGTGCGCGCGAGCAGATGCTGCTTCAGCGCCGTCACCAGATTCGATTTCGCCAGATCGGCTCCGGTGGTCGCTACCAGCACCGGATCGAGAATCACGGCGATGCGCGGATACGGCCGCAGCGCCGCCGCCACCTCGCGCGCGAGGCCCGCGCTCGCCAGCATGCCGATCTTGATCGCACCGACGCGAAAATCCGTCAACACCGCATCGATCTGCGCGCGCAGCATGCGCGGCGGAATTTCGTGGATGGCCGCGACGCCCAGGGTGTTCTGCGCGGTGACGGCGGTGATCGCGCTCAGGCCATGCACGCCGAACGCAGCGAACGTGCGCAGGTCGGCCTGGATACCCGCGCCGCCGCCGGAATCGGAGCCGGCGATGGTCAGTGCCAATGGGATTTTCGGGGGTCTGGAAGTAGGCATGTCGCATTTTAACAACGAATTGCCGGTTGGCGAACCCTCGTGCGGCGAGGATTTTTTCCGCCCGTTGCAACCACTTGGGTGTCGAAATTGGAAAGAGTGCTTGACATTTGTTGTTTTTTCGCAAAAATAGCGACAGGTTTCACCACAGTTTCCATTACCGCAGCTAGGGGCGATGCAGCGGGCAACAGCAACCGCAGGGAGATGGATGGGAGCGCTAAGCGCAGGGCTGGCGCTCCCATTTTCTTTTTATGCGCAGGCCGGCAGCGCCGACGGCACGCTGCCGGCTGCCTCGAATATTCCCACTTACGAAGCCCCTTCCGAACGCGAGTCGGCCTTGTCGCGCTGGCATGCGTATGCACTCGCGACGATCACGCCGCAATTCTCGTGGGCCGTGCTGCCGCAGACGTACGGCCCTCCGCAGGTGCTCGACAACTACACCGGCGCGGTCGCGACGCAGCCTGCGCTGTTCAAGCTGCAGGGCGCACCGGCGGCCCTCTTCAATATCTCGGTAGCGACCGGCAACATCGCCGACACGCCCAGCGTGTTGCCGAACCAGCCGGCTCACCTGGTCGATCGACCGCAGTCCGGATTGCAGCGCACGGTCGTCGCGCCCTCGCTGGCGAGTGACTGGGGCGACCACGGCACGGTCCGCCTGACCGGCGTGTTCGCCTACCAGCGTTTCGCCAGCCTCGGCATGGGCACTGCCGTGGGTCAGTGGGCGCCGATGCCGAGCTGGTTCAGCGACAGTTCCTATGGCGTCGGTGCGCGCTTCGATGTCGGCAGCGCATTCGCCAACCGCTTCAGCTGGAATATCGGCTACCAGTCGCGCGTCGGCATGGGCGTGTTCGCGAACTATCGCGGCGTCTTCGCGGACCGCGGCGATTTCGATATCCCGGCCAGTGCGAACGCAGGTCTCGGCTACGCGCTGACGCGCAACTTCAACGTCGATATCGGCATGCAGCGCGTGCAATACAGCGCGATCACCCCGTTCACCAGTTCGAACCTGCCCACGCGCTTCCTGGCGCTGCTGGGCGACAGTTCGAGCCCGATCTTCAAGTGGCGCGATCTGAACGTCTACAGCATCGGCTGGACGCTGCACGACGACGACCTGGGCAACCTGCAGCTGCGCTATACGACGCGCCAGCAGCCGCTGCCGACGTCGCGTCTGCTCGAGAGTGCCCTGGCTCCGGCGACGGCCAACGACACGGTGTCGCTCGGCTGGTCGCGCGCGTTCAGTGCGAATACCAGCCTGAGCCTCGGCGCCAGCTACGCGACCTCGCCCTACTACCTGCTGATGCCGACCTACACGCAGCGCGAAAACGGCACCGCCAGCCAGTTCGAGTTCGAGGCACTCTGGTCGGCGCGCTTCTGATCGATTCGCTTTCGATCGATGCGATTCTGAATCGGTGCGATCTGATTGGTTCGTTTCTGACGCGACGGTACGCATCGACGCCGCGCGCGCACTCGGCGCGCGCGTGATCCGTCCATGAAACCCTAGAGCATTTCCGACGCGTAGTCGGCCAGGCGCGAACGCTCGCCGCGACGCAGCGTGATATGCGCGCTGTGATCCCAATCCTTGAAGCGGTCGACCGCGTAGGTCAGGCCCGATGTCGTCTCGGTCAGGTACGGCGTGTCGATCTGCTCGACGTTGCCGAGGCAGATCATCTTGCTGCCCGGACCTGCACGGGTGATCAGCGTCTTCATCTGCTTCGGCGTCAGGTTCTGCGCTTCGTCGATGATCACGTAGCGGCCGAGGAACGTGCGGCCGCGCATGAAGTTCATCGAACGGATCTTGATGCGCGAAGCGAGCAGATCGTTGGTCGCCGCGCGGCCCCAGGCGCCGCCCTCCTGCGGATTGGTCAGCACCTCGAGATTGTCGGTCAGCGCGCCCATCCAGGGCGTCATCTTTTCCTCTTCGGTGCCGGGCAGGAAGCCGATGTCCTCGCCGACCGAGACGGTCGCGCGCGTCATGATGATCTCGCGGTAGCGCTGCTGGTCCATCACCTGCGCGAGCCCGGCGGCGAGCGCCAGCAGCGTCTTGCCGGTGCCGGCCGTGCCGAGCAGCGTGACGAAATCGACGTCCGGATCCATCAGCGCGTTCAGCGCGAAGTTCTGCTCGCGGTTGCGCGCCTGGATGCCCCAGACCGTGTGCGAGCCGCTGCGATAGTCGTCGACGATCTGCAGCACCGCCTTGCTGCCCTCGAGGCGCAGCACGCGCATCTCGATCTCGTCCTCGCCGGGCAGGTGCAGGCTCTGGTT
>DASWPR010000074.1:0-1671 GCA_036398455.1 Dokdonella sp. | reverse complement strand
CGGAGCCCGCGCGCGACGACACTGTCGATCGAGCGACTGGCGCGGCGGTGTGCCGCGACCCGTCGTATCGCCAATGCTATTTCGGGCGCCGCTTCGGCTTTTCGAACCCACCGGCGCCGCCCTTGAACGACGGCGGCTTGGGCGAGCTGAACTTGCGCGGCTTGCCGAAATCCGGCGCTTCGCCGCCGCGCGTGATGCGCAGCTGTTGTCCGGAAACCCACACCTTCTTCAGGTGTTTGAAGATCTCCGGCGGCATGCCGTCGGGCAGGTCGACCAGGCTGTGGTCGTCGCGGATGTCGACGCGGCCGATGTGCTTGCTGTCCAGGCCCGCTTCGTTGGCGAGCGCGCCGACGATGTTGCCGGGCTGCACGCCATGCGTATGGCCGACCTCGATGCGGAACGTTTCGAAACCGGCTTCGGGCTTGTGCGGGCCGTCGTCGCGGCGCGGGCGGCGCTTCTCGGTTTCCTCGGCGTGGTGCGAGCGCGGCGGACGCGTTTCGGTGCGTGCCGCGCGCGGCGCGTCGGCGGCGTGTTCGCCGCGCGGTGCGGGGGCAGCTTCGGCTTGCGAGGATGCCTCTTCGTTGCGGCGCAGGCCGGTGCCCGGGAATACTTTCGGAGGAGCCGGGACATTCGCGGAAGCCGGCGCGCTGGGTCTGGCTTTGTGTGGGGGCGACGCGTCATGCGCAGCGTCGCGCTCGCGGCTCGGCGGGCGCGCGTCGCGTGCGGGGCGTTCGAACGAACGCGGTTCGCGCGGCCCGCGTTCGAACGCGCGTGGGGCGCGCTCGTGCGAGGCATCCGCGCGCACCTGCTGCTGCTTCAGCAACAGCGGCTCCTCGCCCTGCGCCAGGCGCGCGAGCGCGGCGGCAATCTCCACCGCCGGCACGTTGTGTTCGCGTTCGTACTGCTCGATCAGTTGCTGGAACTCGCCGAGGCCGCCGGTGCCGAGGGCCTGGGTGATGCGCTGCTTGAACCTGGTGATGCGCTGGTCGTTGACTGCTTCCACGCTCGGCAGCTGCATCTCGGAGATCGGCTGGCGCGTGGCGCGTTCGATCGACTGCAGCATGCGCTTTTCGCGCGGGGCGACGAACAGGATCGCCTCGCCGCTGCGGCCGGCGCGGCCGGTGCGGCCGATGCGATGCACGTAGGCTTCGGTATCGGTCGGGATGTCATAGTTCAGCACATGGCTGATGCGCTCCACGTCGAGGCCGCGCGCGGCGACGTCGGTGGCGACCAGGATGTCGAGCTTGCCATCCCGCAACTGCTGGATCATGCGCTCGCGCTGCATCTGCACCACGTCGCCATTGATCGCCGCTGCGCCGAAACCGCGCGCCTGCAGTTTCTGCGCAAGCTCCTCGGTGCCCTGCTTGGTGCGCGCGAAGATGATCATCGCCTCGAACGGCTCGGCTTCGAGGATGCGTGTCAGCGCGTCGAGCTTCTGCATGCCGCTGACGTACCAGTAGCGCTGGCGGATGTTCGCCGCAGTGGTGGTCTTGTTCTTGATCGAGATCTCGATCGGATCGCGCAGATAGGTCTGCGCGATACGCCGGATCGCCGTCGGCATGGTCGCGGAGAACAAGGCGATCTGGCGCGTCGGCGGGGTTTTCTTCAGCACCGCCTCGACGTCGTCGATGAACCCCATGCGCAGCATCTCGTCGGCTTCGTCGAGCACCA
>DASWPR010000073.1:0-2432 GCA_036398455.1 Dokdonella sp. | reverse complement strand
GGCGCGCTATCGCGAGTTCTATGCCGGCGAGCCGCTGGTGCGCGTCGTCGACGAGGCGCCATGGGTCAGCGCGATCGCCGGCAGGCATCATGCGGAGATCGGCGGTTTCGCGCTGGCGCCGGGCGGCCGGCGCGTCGTCGTCGTCGCCACGCTCGACAACCTGCTCAAGGGCGCGGCGACGCAGGCGATGCAGAACGTCAATCGCGCGCTCGGCTTCGACGAGCTGGCGGGAATTCCGGCGATGGACGCGGCCGTCGATGGCGGGCTCGCTGGCGTGCAGGCGCGATGAAGTTTCCGACCATGGATTCCGAATCGAAGCGCTTCGCCGTCGCAAAACCTCGCGAGAATGACAAAAACCAACCCGTGAACGCTCCTCGCTCAAGCAACGGAATCCAGCCATGCGACTTTCCAGATACTTTCTTCCGACCCTGAAAGAAAACCCCGCCGAAGCGCAGATCGCCTCGCACCGGCTGATGCTGCGCGCCGGCCTGATCCGGCAGGAAGCGGCCGGCATCTACGCATGGCTGCCATCGGGCTTGCGCGTGCTGAAGAAGATCGAACGCATCGTGCGCGAAGAAATGGATCGCGCCGGTGCGCAGGAACTGCTGATGCCGACGCTGCAGCTGGCCGACCTGTGGCGCGAGAGCGGCCGCTACGATGCCTACGGTCCTGAAATGCTGCGCATCCGCGATCGCCATGAGCGCGAGCTGCTGTACGGGCCGACCAACGAGGAAATGGTCACCGGCATCTTTCGCGCCGGCGTGCGTTCGTACCGCGACCTGCCGCTGAACCTCTACCAGATCCAGTGGAAGTTCCGTGACGAGCAGCGTCCGCGTTTCGGTGTCATGCGCGGGCGCGAGTTCCTGATGAAGGACGGCTATTCCTTCGACCTCGACGAAGCGGGCGCGCGGCGCTCGTACCAGCGCATGTTCGTCGCCTATCTGCGCACGTTCGCGCGCATGGGCATCAGGGCGATTCCGATGCGCGCGGAGACGGGGCCGATCGGCGGCGACCTTTCGCACGAGTTCATCGTGCTGGCCGAGACGGGCGAGTCGGACGTCTTCTGCGATGCCGGCGTGCTCGATCTGCCGGTGCCGGGGATCGATGTCGACTACGACGGCGACTTGCAGCCGATCATCGACGCCTGGACCGCGCGCTACGCGGCGACCTCCGACGTGCATGACGCTGCCCGTTTCGAACGCGAAGTCGCACCGCCGCAGCAATTGCGTACGCGCGGCATCGAGGTAGGGCAGATCTTCTATTTCGGCACCAAGTATTCCGATCCGATGCGCGCCTCGGTGACCTTGCCCGATGGCAGCGCACGCGCCGTCCACGGCGGCTCCTACGGCATCGGCGTTTCGCGCCTGTTGGGTGCGATCATCGAGGCGAGCCACGACGAAGCCGGCATCGTGTGGCCGGACGCGGTGGCGCCTTTCGAGGTCGGTTTGGTCAGCCTGAAAGTGGGCGACGCGGCGGTCGACGCGGCGTGCGATACGCTACACAAGCAACTCGCCGCGAACGGCATCGATGTGCTGTACGACGACACCGACGAGCGCGCCGGCGCAAAATTCGCGAACATGGACCTGATCGGCCTGCCGTGGCAGATCGTGGTCGGACCGCGCGGACTGGCGAGTGGCATGGTGGAACTGAAGCGTCGCGCAACCGGTGAACGCGTCGAGTGCGCGCTCGATACCGTGGTTTCGAGACTGGCCGGTCGACCGCGCTGACGTCCGCAACGCGGCAGCCTCTTGTCGAGGCGGGGAGCCTGTAGGCTGCTGCCTGCGAATGACAACCCGCCCTCGCCAAATAAAGAACCCATGTTGAACAGCCGATACCCCATTCCATGACCGACCTGCTCTGGCAAAAATCCGGCACCCGCACCGACGAACGCATCATGCGGTTTCTCGCCGGCGACGACGTCGTGCTCGACCGCGAGTTCCTGCTGTACGACATCGAGGCGAGCAAGGCGCATGTGGAGGGTCTCGCGAACATCGGCATCGTCAGCGCGGCCGAAGCGGAGGCGATCGTGCGCGAACTCGATGTCCTCGCCGCCGACTTCGGCGCCGGCCGCTTCGTGCTCGATGCACGCTACGAGGACGGGCATTCGGCCATCGAGGCGCGCCTGACCGAACGCCTCGGCGACGCCGGCCGCAAGGTGCATACCGGTCGCAGCCGCAACGACCAGATCCTCGTCGCGACGCGGCTCTGGCTGAAGGCGAAGCTTGCCGAGTTGCAGGCGATCTGCGGCGCGTGCGCCGAAGCCTGCCTCGACCGTGCGGCGCGCGAGTCGCTGCCGCTGCCGGGCTATACGCATCTGCAGCGTGCGGTCGTATCGTCGACGGCGTTGTGGTTCGCCGGGTTCGCCGAGGCCTTCATCGACGATGCGCGCCGCGCCCAGGATACGCTCGCCTGGATCGACGCCAATCCACTCG
>DASWPR010000072.1:0-3539 GCA_036398455.1 Dokdonella sp. | reverse complement strand
CATCGACCGCGCGAATGCGCGGCTCGGGCGCCTTGTCCTCGCCGTGGCGTCGCGGGCGCGGAGCGTTCGTATCGGTCAGCGGCGGCACGACGCGCAACCGTGTTCCGCGGGTGGGCGCCGCCTCGGCGTCGTGGATCGAGAGGGGCGAGGCTTCAAGTGTCGACATGGCTGTTTCCTGGTTCAGAGGTCGAATAAGGAAACGTCGTTTCGGCCGCGTACCAGACACCGAAGCTGCTCACGACAATGTGCTGCACCGATGGCAGTCAATCCCTCGCATCGCGCTCAATCGTGAACATTGCGATAGTCGCGACGGCGTTCGCGGATTGACTGCCTTGCTAGCCCGCATCGTTCGGGCCAGACTGATCAGGGATGAAGGAGGACGTCATGATTCGTGTAGTGCTGGTCGACGATCACGAATTGGTGCGAACGGGATTTCGCATGATTCTCGCCGCGCAGGCGGGCATCGAGATCGTCGGCGAAGCTGCCGATGGCGAGCAGGGGCTCGCACTGATCCGGCGCGAGCAGCCGGATGTCGCACTGGTCGACGTGCACATGCCGGCGCTCAGCGGCATCGAGCTGACCGATCGCGTGCGCAAGCACAAGCTGGAAACACGCGTGGTGATTCTCACCGTCGTCAACGAGGCGCCGTTTCCGAAGCGCTTGATCGAAGCCGGTGCCAGCGGTTATCTGACCAAGGGCTGCGCCGCGGACGAACTCGTACGGGCGGTGCGTCAGGTCGCCGATGGCCGGCGCTACCTGTCGCCGGATGTCGCCGAGCTGCTGGCGATGAGTGCGATCGATGGCAGCAAGGAATCGCCGTTCGACGAGTTGTCGACCCGCGAACTCGATGTCGCGTTGATGCTGGCGCAAGGGCAGGACATGCAGCACATCGCGAAGAAGCTGAAGCTCAGCGCAAAGACGGTCGCGACCTACAAGTATCGCCTGTTCGACAAGCTCGGCATCGACAACGCGGTGGCGCTGGCGCATCTCGCGCACGTGCATGGGCTGCTCGACGATCGCGCACGCGCGATGAGCGGCAGCTAGGGACTGCGCGTTCTGCGCAGTCCCCAGCGTACAGCGTTACTCCGGCTTGGATTCCGGCGCCGACGGTTTCGGCGCCTCGTCCTTGTGCTCGGATGACGACGGCTTCGGCGCGTCGTTCTTCAACTCCGGCGTCGACGGTTTCGACGCGTGCTCGTTGCCTTCGGCCGGCTCGCGCTTCACGGGTGCCGGCGATTCGAACGTCTTGACCGGCGCGGAGGGCACCGCCGGCTGCGACAACGGCAGGTCGAACGTACGTCCGCGATCCGGGATGGCCTCGGCATGCGCAGGAGCACTGATCGGCGCTGCCGCGGGTGCAGTTGTTTCCACCTTGACCGGCGCCGCCTCGATCTTCGCTGCGGGCGCTTCAATCTTCGCGGCCGCAGTCTCGACCTTGGGCGCCTGAACCTCGACCTTGGGTGCCGGCTTTTCGAACGTCGGCGCAGGCGTTTCCTTCGGTGCCGAAATGGCAGTACTCGGGAGCTAACTCGCGTTCTGCTCGGGCGCCTTCACGACCGCGACGGGCGCAGGTGCGGCCGCTGCTGCCGGGGCAACCGCGGGAGTCGCTGCCGATACGGGTGCAGTACTGGCGATCGGCGTAGCCGACGCAGGAGGACTGGCCGCATGAGCGCTGGCTGCATTCGCGGACGTTGACGCCGGTGTGCTCGAAGCCGTCGGCGTCGCATGCACATGTGGAGTCGACGGCAGCGGCTTTTCGGCGGTCTGCGCAACAGCAGGCGTCGCGACTGCTGCGCTCGCCGCCGCGGAAACGGCGGGCGAGGGCGTGGCCGGCAGCGGGCGTGCTTCTGCCGCATCGTTCGCTGCCGCGGTGACCGCGGTTGCAACCGAAGCCACGGCTGCGCGCGGTGCAGCAGGATCAGCCACAGGTGGTGTCGGTGCGCGGAACTCGGGGCGATGCGGACTGCCCGACGTGTCGGTTGTGCGGTCGTCCCTGCGCGTCTGCGCCGGGGTTTCCGTCACGCCATCCTCGTCGTCGAAATCGTCGTCGCCAAATCCACCGGCATCGGCCGAGCTTGCGGCGGCGGCATTCGCATCGCCCGGAGCGCCCCCTTCCTTGCGACGGCGACGGCCACCACGGCGGCCGCGGCGACGCGAGCGCATCTCGTCACGGCCGGCTTCACCGGCGGGTTTCGTTTCGCTCGCGATGCCAGTGCTTGCGTCGTCGTTCGGCAGCGTGGCGGCCTCAGCGGCCGGCGCGGCATTCGTTGCGGGTGCGGCGTTCGCAGCAGTCGGCAACGGCGTTGCCGGCAGCGCGGCCGGACTCGGCTTCGGCGCCGCCTCGGTTGCCGGACGCGACGGTGCCGGCGAGCTCGGTGCGCGCGATTCGGTGACGGCAGGATGCTCGCCGGTCGTGCGCGGACCGCGCGGCTCGTCGCGGCGATTGCCGCGGCCTTGCTCGCGTCCGGGTTTCGGATTGCCACGCTGCTGCTCGCCGTTGGCACGACCATCGCGCTCGCCGCCGGGACGGCCATCGCGACGGCCTTGCGGCTGCGCTCCGCCTTCCGGTCGCGAACGTTGCTGCGCGTTCTGATTCGGACGTCCTGCCGCGCCGGCCGGACGCTGCGCCGGCGTCGGGCGCGCCGGCTGCGGACGCGCAGCATTCGCTGCTGGCGCCGCCGGCTGTTTCGGCGTGGGCGCCGCAGCGCCGCTGCGGAACCAGCCGACGAAACGCGAAATCAGACCGCCCGGCGCGACCGGCACCGACACCGGCGCCAATGCCGCCGCTGCGGGCGCAGCCTCGATCGGTGCGACCGGTTCCGGACGTTCCGGTGCCGGTGTCGCGCGGACCACGCCGGCGACGGCCGGCTGCTCGGGCTCTTCGCTCGGACGCAGCATCTGCGGCAGGGCGGTCGGCGTGACCGGCGTGATGCGCTGATAACTCGGCCGCGTTTCCTCGCCGACATCGGCTGCGCGCAGGCGGGTGATTTCGAGGTGCGGCGTTTCCAGCTTTTCGTCGGCGACCACGATCACGTTGACGTCGTGGCGCGCTTCGATCTCGGTCAGCTGGCGGCGTTTCTCGTTGAGCAGGAAGTTCGCCACCGTCGGCGGCGCCTGCACCAGCACCTGGCCGGTGCTGTCCTTCATCGCGTGTTCTTCGACCAGGCGCAGCGCGGACAGCGACAGCGACTCGACGCCGCGGATGCGGCCATGGCCTTCGCAGCGCGGGCAGACGATCTGGGTCGCCTCGCCGAGGCTCGGACGCAGGCGCTGGCGCGACATCTCGAGCAGGCCGAAGCGCGAGATGCGCCCGATCTGCACGCGGGCGCGATTGAGCTTGAGCGCGTCCTTGAGTTTTTCCTCGACGTCGCGCTGGTGGCGCGGGCTGTCCATGTCGATGAAGTCGATCACGATCAGTCCGCCGGCATCGCGGATGCGCAGCTGGCGCGCGATCTCGACGGCCGCCTCGCAGTTCGTGTTGAACGCGGTTTCCTCGATGTCGCTGCCCTTGGTCGCCTTCGACGAGTTGATGTCGATCG
>DASWPR010000071.1:0-3913 GCA_036398455.1 Dokdonella sp. | reverse complement strand
TACCGGAACTGCAGCGCGCCGCGGCGCGGGCTACGGCGGCGAAACACCGGCAGGCGGAAGGCACGGGCGAAACCGTGCGCATCGGTCATGTGGATGTGCGCTGCGGCGCCGACCATCCGCTCGTGCCGCGTTTGAACCGCGCCTATCTGTTCTCCGAGCGCTTTAACGACATTGTCGAGGACATCGTCGAAAACCGGCGCGTGATGCTGATCGGTCACACCGGCGCCGGCAAGACCAGCCTGATCGAACAGGTCGCGGCACGTTCGCGTCACGGCGTGCTGCGCTCGAACATGAACGGGCAGACCACCGTCGGCGATTTTGTCGGCTTCTGGACGGTCAAGGGCGGTGAGACGATCTGGGTAGACGGCGTGCTGCCCACGGCCATGCGCGAAGGTCTCTGGCTGATCGTCGACGAGATCGATTTTGCCGAGCCGTCGATTCTCGCCGCCCTCACCGCCGTGCTCGAACCGCACGGCCGCCTCGTGCTGAAAGAGAAAGGCAACGAGATCGTGGCGCCGCATCCGGATTTCCGGCTGTTCGCCACGGCGAACGCGGTCGGTGCGATGAGTCAGTTCCGGCATCTGTATCAGGGCGCCAATCTGATGAACGAGGCGTTTCTGGATCGCTGGCGCGTGTATCTGCTCGACTATCTGACACCCGCTGAAGAAGCCGACGTGCTGATGGCCACGCTAGCCCCGCACATGACGCGCACGCTCGCCACCACGCTCGCCGCGATCGCCGCCGACTGCCGCGCGGCGTTCGCCCGCGAAGACCTCTCCAGCGCATTCTCCACCCGGCGCCTGCTCGACTGGGCCGAACTGATGCTGCGCACCGGCGACCCCGAACGCGCCGCCGGCCCCGCCATCTACGCGAAGGTGAGCCCGGAAGACGCTGCGTTGATTCGCGGCATCATCCGCCATCACATCGCGCCGGCTCCCGGCGCGTGAACGCCATGCACGCCACGCGCGATATGCGTGACACGCGCGGCTTCGCGTTCGAATCCACGCTCAGCAAGGTCGCCCGCGTGCTGACCGGGCAATATGGCGTGACGGTTGTGTTCAGTCCGGACGGTCCGCGCGTCGAGCCCGGCCGCATTGTGATTCCCGACTACGAATTGAATGGCGGGGTCGAGCGCGATGTGCTGATCGGCTATCTGGATCTGCTGGTCGCGCGCGCCAGGCATGCTTCGCTCGCGCAACTCGCCGCGCTGCCCTCGGGCGTCGCCGCGAATCTCGCGCAGGTGATCGAAGACCGCCGCGTGTGCGGGCAATTGCTCGACGAATATCCGGGCGCGCGCTGGTTCATCGGCAGGTTGCGCCTGCATGCCGCCGAGCGCGTGCGGCAACGCTGGCCAAAGCTGCATTGGCGCGACAGGCTGGTCTGGCTGGTGGAGCGCGCGTTGTGGGACGAAGCGCCCACCAGCACCGAAGCAAGCCATTCGCTGCTCGCCGCCTTGCATGCCGCGCAGGACCTGCTGCACGACGCCCGCGCGAGCCGTTCGACCGCGCAGAGCATCGCGTCGGCGCAGGCGCTCGTGGCGCGCGTACGCGCGCTGTCAGCGGGCGAAGTGAACAGCATGGCGTTCACCGCGGATGCGCTCGACGACATCGATACCGAAACGGCCGCGTCATCGTCCGCGCCGCTCGATGACGGCGACACCGTGCTGCCCGATCAGGACAGCGCGAACTCGCCGCCGTCCGATCGAAGCGGCGGCGCGCAGGCAGACAACGCGGTCGGCATGGGTCGATCGCCGGCGGACGCGCAACAGCCGTCAGAGCGTTCCGAAGGCAACGCAGCCGGCTTCCCAGCGGATGCATGGCGAGCCCGGCTGTCGATTCCGCTCGCCACCGAGTTCGACGACATCCGCGATCTCACGGGCCAGGGCGACAGCGCCGCGTGGCGCGAACTGCGGGCGCAGGCTCGCGCGGACACCGCGCCGCTCAAGGAAAAGCTCAAACGTGCGCTGAGTGCCGACGAGCGCACCCGCTGGCGCCGCGAGCAGGAGCGCGGCGAGATCGATCGCACCGCGCTGGCCAAACTCGCGACTTCGCCCGGCTATCGCACGCCGTTTCGCACGCAGCGGGCCGCCAAAGGACGCGACGTGGCCGTGACCCTGCTGATCGACCGCAGCGGCTCGATGGCCGGCCGCAAGATCGAACTCGCGCGCCAGTGCGCGGCCGCCCTGTGCGATGCGCTCACGCAGTTGTCGTTCGATTGCGAAGTGCTCGGCTATTGTTCGGTCGAATCCCCGCCCATGCAGCAGCTCTACGCGCGGCAACTCGCCGCCGGTGCGGATTTGCGGCGCTATAACCGCTTCGTCGAACGACTCGATCTGAAGGTCTACAAACGCTTTGGCGCGACCGATCTGAGCGGGATCGCCGCGATCGACTGCGGACACGAGAATCCGGACGGCGAGGCGCTGGCCTGGGCCGCGACGCGGCTCGCCGATCACCCGGCCGAACGCCGCATTCTGATGATGTTTTCCGACGGCTACCCGTCCACCGGCGACGGCGATCCGCAGGTGCTGCGCAGCGATCTGCGCGAGCGCATTGCGGCGATCGGCAAGCGCGGTATCGAACTGGTCGGGATCGGCGTGCTGACCGACGCGGTGGAGGACTTCTATCCGCACAACGTCGTGGTAAGCCGCCTCGCCGAACTGCCATCGACGGTGTTCTCCGTATTGAGTTCGATGCTGCTCGCACGCTGACACCAGCGCTCACGCCGCTCAAAACGCATTCAGCGGAATCTTCAGGTAACGCACGCCGTTGTCTTCCGGCTCCGGAAACCTGCCCGCGCGGATGTTGATCTGAATGGCCGGCAGAATCAGTGCCGGCATGCCGAGCGTGCGATCGCGCGCGGTGCGCATCGCCACGAACTCCGCCGCGCTCACGCCGTCGTGCAGGTGAATATTACCGCGCCGCTGTTCGGCCACCGTGGTTTGCCATTGCGGCCCGCGCGAAGGCGGCGGGTAGTCGTGGCACATGCACAGCCGCGTGTCGGGCGGCAGCGCGAGCAGCGTGCGCACGGAGTCGTACAGGGTATGCGCGTCGCCGCCGGGAAAGTCGCAGCGCGCCGAGCCGACGTCCGGCATGAACAGCGTATCGCCGACGAACACCGCGTCGCCGATCCGGTACGCCATGTCCGCCGGCGTGTGGCCGGGCACATGCCACGCCTCGCCGCTCAACTCACCAATGCTGAAAGTCCCGCCGGGCGCGAACAGATGGTCGAACTGGCGCCCGTCGGTGTGCATGTCCTCGCCGAGATTGAAGATGCGCCTGAAGGTGCTCTGCACGATGCGAATGCTCTCGCCGATCGCGATCTTGCCGCCCAGGGTGTCCTTCAGATACTGCGCGGCCGACACGTGATCGGCGTGCGCATGCGTCTCCAGCAGCCATTGCACGCGCAAGCCATGCGCGTTGACGAACGCGACGACCCGCTGCGCCGATTCCGTCGACGTGCGGCCCGACTTCGGATCATAGTCGAGCACCGGATCGATCACCGCGCACAGCGAACCTTCGGCCGCATAGACGACGTACGTGAAGGTACCGGTGGTGTCATCGTAAAACGCTTCGATCTGAGGCGTCATGGTCGGCTCCCCCGCTTACGCCGATTGCGGCCTGAACGGATACTGTTCGATCTGGCCGCCGCGCGCCACCACCACCGTGCTCTCGGGAATCTCTTCCCACCAGCCCGGCAGGTCCGCGAGCGGCTCGGACAACACCAGAAACGCATTCTCGCCGGCCGCCGCGATGCGCGGATCGTCGGGATACAACTCGTGCAGATGATGAAACGAGGTGCTGTGAAACAACGAGCGCGACTGCCCTTCGCTCGAATAGCGCACTGCTACGATCTGCTCGCCGTCGGTCACGCATACCGTCATGTTCAGCGGTTCATCCACGCCGTGCTTGCGGCC
>DASWPR010000070.1:0-4111 GCA_036398455.1 Dokdonella sp. | reverse complement strand
TCGGCCGCTATCGCGTCGGCGGCCTCGGCGGACAGATCGATGTCGGGGCGGATCGCAAGGCGATGGCCGCGGCCGCGCCGGACGGCGACGGCAGCGACGCGCTGGTCGACCTGCTCGCGCGCGAGGGGCGCGACTTCTACGTGCTGGCCGGCGATGCGAGCGGCCGCGAACAGCGCTATCTGCGCGCCTATGCACTGGTCGCGCTGCTGATGCGCAATGCGGAAGGGCGCGGCGCCCTCGGCGCGCTGCTGGCGGCGCAGCGCGCCGATCCCTGCCATCCGGTCGCGTCCGAGAACGTCTTCGAGCAGCATTTTCGAGGCGGCATCGATGCGTTGTCGACGACATGGGCGGCCTTCATGCGCAATCCGCCGGACGATATCCAGGCTTATTGATGCCGGGGCGGCGGGTTTTTTGCTCGATGCAGAGAGTGATCTGCGTCACTCAATCGCGCGCAATTAGCCCGAAATCACGGTCTTTGCCGACATTAATTGACTCGGGTAGACTTCAAAACGCTGTGTTTGCACGGTCACCTGCTTCGCGTGACCCGATGCAGCGCCGATCGACGATCCGCTTCATCGATTCACTCTACGCCTGCAACTCAGTGGTCGACATGCCCTGGCAAGGGGATGCGTGGTTCCAACCTAGTCTCGCGGAGAATGTTCCATGTCGGATCGACAGGTGGGCACTGTGAAGTGGTTCAATGAAAGCAAGGGGTTCGGTTTCATCAGCCGCGACAACGGGCCGGATGTATTCGTGCATTTCCGGGCGATCAGCGGCACCGGCTTTCGTACGTTGCAGGAAGGGCAGAAAGTATCGTTCCGCGTGGTGCAGGGCCAGAAGGGCCTGCAGGCGGAAGACGTCACGGCCGCCTGAGGCGGCCATCGCGTCGTAAACTAGGGCCGCGGCGTTCGCGCCGCGGCCCTTTCTTTTCTTCGTTCTACCGGTTCAGCGTGCGTGATTGCCTTTTGGAGCAAGGGCAGCAGCCCGAGTCCACCGCACGTCGAATGACTCCGTTGCCTTCGCGGCTGCCAGTCCATTCCGTCGGATCGCCATGTCGGCCCATTCCATTTGGAGCGGCCGATCACCATTTGTCGATGGTGTTTCATTGCATCGACAGTCACCTGTCAAGGAGATACGGAATGCTCACTCTCAATATCCGCGGCCTGCCGCGCAGTGCGACCGAAAATTCGGTCACCGAGCTGTTCGGAAAATTCGGTCGCGTGCACAAGCTGAAACTCGCCACCGATCCGTTCAAGAACGAATGCCGCGGCTTCGCCGAACTGGCGATGGAAGGCCACGAAGCGCGTGCGGCGATTGCCGGCCTCGATGGTTCCACCCAGGATGGCGCGACCGTGCGCGTGGGGCTCGCCAGCGATCGGCCGCAGCGCGGTCGGCGCTGACGCTCAGGCGTTGCGTTCGAGCCAGATCAGCGTGCCCTTCGCATTGAGCTCGGCGTCGATCGCGAGCAGGCGGCGCGCATCGGCCTCGGCGACGGGCGAGCCGAGGCGCTGGATCTCGGCAAAGAACATCTGCTGCAACGCCTCGGTCAACGCCGCTTCGGCATCCACGCGGCCGACGTAGTCGCGCGCCAGCGCGACCTGCGCGTCGATCAGGCGCAGCAGCGCGCGCGCACGTTCTTGCGGCTGTTCGACGCGTGCATAGTGCGTCAGCAGCATCGCGCGCGGCGCACGTTCGAGCATGCGCGCGATCGTCGCCTTCATCGCCTCCGGTTCGAACTGGATCGGACTGGTCGTCGGAAAGATGAACGGCTGCGAGCCGCCGTCGAAATCGCGATAGCTGATGCCGAAGCAGTCGCCGGTGAACCAGCTCGCGCTGGCCTGGTCGTACAGCGTCACGTGATGGCGTGCGTGGCCCGGGCTGTCCATGAAGAACAGCGGCCGTCCGTTCAGATCGAGGGTTTCTTCATCCGCCAGCGCGTGCAGACGTTCGGGCGGCACCGGCACGAGCCGGCCGTAGGTGCTGGCGACCACGTCGGCGCCGTAGACGCCCTCGGCGCTCGCCTGCATCGCAGCCGGATTGACGAGGTGGCGCACGCCGCGCGGATGCACCAGCACACGCGCGTTCGGCAGCTCCTGCAGCAGCGCGCCGGCGCCGCCGGCGTGGTCGAGATGCACGTGGCTGGCGATCAGGTAGCGCACCTGTCCGGGCGCGAGCCCGCGGGCGGCGAGCGCGGCGAGTACACGCGGCACGCTGTAGTTCGTGCCGGTGTCGAAGAGGGCGGCCGCGCCATCCGATTCGATCAGATAGCAGGCCGCGAAGCGCGGCCGTTCGAGGCCGATGTCGATCAGCGTGATGCCGTCGCCGAGGTACTGGTGTGTCGATTCATGCATGCGCGAGGCTCGCAGGATTGAGGCCGGAATGACGCGATGATGGCATCATGGCGCCCGTCCGCCCATTCGACCATCCGCATGTCCCAGGAAACTCCGCTGCTGATCGAACCGCGCCTGCACGACCTCGGCGATGGTTTCTTCGTGCGCCGCCTGCTGCCGTTCCGGCTGCGCAGGCACGTCGGCCCGTTCGTGTTCTTCGACCATATCGGCCCGGCCGAGCTGCCGCCGGGGCGCGGCCTCGACGTGCGTCCGCATCCGCATATCGGCCTCGCCACCGTGACCTACCTCTACGAAGGTGCGCTCACGCACCACGACAGCCTCGGCTGCGAACAGGTGATCCGGCCGGGCGACGTCAACTGGATGACCGCCGGCCGCGGCATCGTGCATTCCGAGCGCACGCCCGCGCCCGAGCGCACGGCCGGCCATCGCATGCACGGCATCCAGACCTGGGTCGCGCTGCCGCAGGAGCATGAGGAAACCGCGCCGGAATTCTTCCATCACGACGCCAGCACGCTGCCGCAGACCGAACGCGACGGCGTGCGCCTGCGCGTGATCGCGGGCGAGGCGTTCGGCTTGCGCTCGCCGGTGCGCGTGTACGCGCCGACCCTCTACGTCGACGTCGAATTTTCGCAGGCCGGCACGCTCGTCGTACCGCCGGAACATGCCGAGCGTGCGATCTACGTCGTCGCCGGCGAAATCGAAGTCGATGGCCGGCCGGTGCCGGCCGAGCAGATGCTGGTCGTGCCGGAGGGCGCGGATGTCGAAATCGTTGCCGCCGGAGCCGCCCGCGTTCTGCTGTGCGGCGGCGCGCCGCTCGACGGCGAGCGGTTCCTCTGGTGGAACTTCGTTTCTTCCAGCAAGGAACGCATCGAACGCGCGAAGGCCGACTGGCTGGCGCAGCGCTTCGGTCAGGTGGCGGGCGAGACGGAATTCATTCCGTTGCCGGACAACTGACAGGACGTCGCCATGTCCGGATACGCGAGTTTCCGTGAGTTCTATGCGTTCTACTTGTCCGAACACCGCGACGTCCGTTGCCGCCGCCTGCATTTCGCGGGCAGCCTGCTCGTGCTCGCGACCATCGCACTCGCCGCATTCGCGCGCGACGCGCGCTGGCTCTGGCTTGCGCCGGTGTTCGGCTACGGCTTCGCCTGGGTCGGCCACTTCGCGTTCGAGAAGAACCGGCCGGCCACGTTCAAGCATCCCCTCTACAGCCTTGCCGGCGATTGGGTGATGTTCGTGGACATCCTGCGCGGCAGGGTCACGCTTTGATTCCACGGGTCCAAAGCGAGCCAACGACGGCGATGCAATCGGCCGGGTCGAGTGATGGACGGCTGCGTTTCATCGACACGCTCCGCGGATTCGCCGCGCTGCTCGTCGTCTGGATGCACGTAACCCAATGCTACGTCGGCGTACAGCCCGAGCGCGCGGTGCGCGGCCGCTGGCTGTACGACGTGGCACAGGACGTCGATGTCGGTCGTGTCGGCGTCGTCGTATTCTTTCTGATCAGCGGTTTCGTGATTCCCTTCAGTATGCGGCCGCAAGCGCGAGCGGCTGTCACCGGCTTCGCGATCAAGCGCTTCTTCCGCATCTACCCGGCGTACTGGCTGTCGGTGCCGGTGGGCGCGTTCGCGACATACTGGTTGTGGGGGCAGCCTTTCGGCACCGGCGAGTTCCTGATCAACCTGACTCTGCTGGAGGACCTGTTCGGCGTACGCGAGGCGCAGGGCGTGTATTGGACCCTGCTGGTCGAACTGGCGTTC
>DASWPR010000069.1:0-1846 GCA_036398455.1 Dokdonella sp. | reverse complement strand
AGCGTGACGAAGGTATGCAGCGTGTCGCCGGGCAGCGCTTCGGCGCTCTGTCCGGTCAGCGTGTCGGGAAGCCGCACGACGTCGTGGCGCACGGCGGCGATCATCGCGCGCTCGGCCGCCGGCACCGACACGGTCGGATCGGCGATGTCGGCGCGCTCGCCGGCGGCGATGACCCACATGCCCGGCTTGAGGCCGTCGTAGTACGCATCGAGTTCGAGTTCGCCGCCGCTGCCGTCGACTTCGGCCGCGAGCGGATCGCGCGCGAGGTCGAGCAGCTCGCTCTGCGCGAACACCTGCGTGCGCCGCAGCAGCGGCACGTAGTCGAGATCGGGCGCGTCTCCGAGCGCGTCGCGCGGCACCTCGAGCCATACCTCGTTGGTGGTGAGGCTGCTCACGCGTGCGGACATCGCGGCGCCGATCGACATCGCTACGGTCTGATGGGCGTTCACGCTGACGACGCTGGTGGTGAGTTTGTCGATACCCGTCGCGGTGAAATCGACGAGCACGTAGGACGGCGCCGTTGCGCTGCCGGGCTTGACGGCCTCGAAGCTGCCGTCGAGCGGAAGGTGCTGAAGATCGATGGAAGGCGGCAAGTGCCTGCCGGACAGCTGCGCGACTTCCGGCAGGTCGGCCCAGGCGACGTTCAGGCGCAGATCGTCGAAGACCGGATTGGCGCCGTCGCCGAGTCCGGTGACGACACGCTTCGGCGCGGCGCTGCCGAGCAGCGCCGCCTTGCTGCGCAGGGCGTACGCCTTGATCGAGCCGCTCGCACTGCCCGCCACGGAGAAACTGCGCAAGGCCGGCACCAGCATGTCGCGCAACGCCGACGAACGCTGCGCGAGCAGACGCGGGTAGATCTCACCGCCACGCACCAGGGTCGCCGCCGCAGTGCGCGGTACGCGCGTGGCGTCGCGCGGCTGCAACGACAGCGGTCGTTCGATCTGGGCGACGAGTTGCGCCGCGGTCAGCGCCGGCAAGGGGGCGGGCTTCGGCGGCGCGGGCGCTGCGGCGTTCCAGCCGGCGAGCAGCGCGCGCGTGGTCTGCGCATCGTTGTCGACGAGCAGGTCGGTGACGCGGTACGGCACCGGCGTGCCACCGTCGGCATAGTCGACGAGCAGCGCATCGTTGACCTTGAGCTGGGTCGCCGTGCCCTTGAACAGCAGACCCTTCGAGAGCACGCCGTAGCCGCTGTCGTCATCCGTGCGCGAGCGCCACGGCGGCTCGCTCGTGCGCGCCGCGATGCGGCTCCACGCCGCGCGCGCCTCGAGTGTTTCGGCGGTCTCGAAGGTCTGCATCTTCTCGCCGGCGCCGGGCACGCTCTGCGCGCGCGTGCCCGGCGGTATGACCACCGTGCCGGCGCTCGCGTCGAGGTCGTAGGCAAGATACACGCTCGCCGAAACACCGGGCCGCAGCGCGTAGCCGGTCAGGCGGCCGAGTTCGATCAGCGAACGCCGTTCGGTCGAGGTGCGCAGATAGCCTTCGTTGGCGATGCGGTCCTGGTAGAACGACAGCACGTCGGCGGCGACCGCAAAGGCGTCGCAAAGCGCGAGGGAAGAATCTTAACACACCAGGGCAACGGGCAATTCATTCCAGCGCGTGGTATAGGCAGGAGAGAGCATTTCTCGTTTCATCTGCCAGGGCGGAACAACACCTTGCCCCGCAAACCATATCTGACCCAGGCCGGTATGATTAATTCTATCCACGATCGCCATCAACGCCGCGCTGTTTGGTCGGGGCGGCCGGTCATCAAACAAAGCCAGCTGGGCTTCTTTTCCGCTAAAATCATTAAGCATAACGCCGGCCTTCATGTATCGAATCCCCTCGCGCCAAATACGCTGCAAAGCAC
>DASWPR010000068.1:0-4796 GCA_036398455.1 Dokdonella sp. | reverse complement strand
CGCAGCCTTCCGCGCAAACCGCGCTGTCCGCCGTCGCGCTCACGCTCACCGCGATTCTGCGCTCGGGCGGCGAGGCCACGCCCGCGGTGTTCGGGCAGACGCCGATCTGGCCAGCCGCACCGGCGCTCGATGTCGAAGTCGATGCGTTGCCGCTGTTCGGCGCGACGGCTGCCGCTGCTTCAAGCGCCAATCCGAATGCCGCCGCTACCGGCGCGAGCGCGGCCACCGCCAATGTGGCCGCGGCCCAGGTGCCGGTCGCGGCGCTCGCGGCCGCGCTCGAACAGACCGTCGGCGACAGTGGTCTGTTCTACGAAGCCCATCTCGCGCAATGGCTGGCGGGCCAGCGTTCGCCCGCGTTGCTCGCCGCCGAGGCGCAGAACAGGCTGGTGGCCGCCGCCGCGCAATTGCCGCTCGACTGGGCGAACGACGCCGGCGAGGCGTCTTCCTCCGCTAGCGGTCCGGGCCGGCAGGGCTCGGGCGCCGCGCCGAATGGCTCGCCCAATGGCCCACCGAACGGCGCGGCTGACGCCGCCGGCCGCCCCATGCCGTCGATCCAGACCGCGCAGGCCGCCCGTTTCATGGCCGGCGAAGTGCTGGCCAGTTCCCTGTCCGACCTGAACGCCCAGCCCGCGCATGCCGGCCTGCACAGCGCGGCGGCGCAACCGGCCGACGGCGGTTCGTCGCAGAATTCGCAGTCGATGGCGGCCGCAGTTCATCCCGCGACCGTGCCGCTGGTGCGCCAGCAGCTCGATCTGCTCGCAACCGGACAGTTCCGCTGGACCGGCGAAGCGTGGCCGGGCGCGAGGCTCGACTGGACCATCGAACAGGAAGGCGATGAATGGGACCGCAGCGGCGGCGGCGCGGCGAGCGAGGACGACCAGCCGTGGCGCACGCGCCTGACGCTGTCGCTGCCGACGCTCGGCACCGTCGACGCGGAATTGACGCTGACCGGCACACGACTCGTCGCGCGGGTGCAGGCCAGTCCGGGCGGTGCCGCGCGCCTTGCCATGCAGGGCGAGAGCTTCCGTCAGCGGCTCGCGGCGGCGGGTATCGAGTTGAATGGCTTGACGATCCGCGAGATCGGCGGCGGCGCGCCGGCCACCGGCGCCAACGCAGCGGGCGCGGCGGCCGCCGCTCAGGCGGCGACATCGGCGTATGCGAAGTCGGCTTCGGCGGCGAGTCCGGGTTCGACGGCCGCTGACAGGACCACGACCGTGCGGCGCGCGGCACGCATACCTCGCGCCGACGCCGCGGCGCCGGACGATTTCGATTGGGACATGTCATGAGCCGCAGGAATCGCCGCAGCGCGGCTGCGCTCGTCTACGACGCCCAAAGCGGCGATCCCGCGCCGCGCGTGATCGCCAAAGGCTACGGGATGCTGGCAGAAATGATCGTGCAGCGGGCCAAGGAAGCCGGACTGTATGTGCACGAGGCGCCCGAAATGGTCTCCCTGCTGATGCAGGTGGATCTCGACGCGCGGATTCCGCCGCAGCTTTATCAGGCGGTCGCGGAGTTGCTCGCGTGGCTGCATCGGCTGGAAAGCGGCGCGGAGAACGAGCCGCCGCAAGGCGCGAACGCCGCCGCGCAGGACGTCATCGACGTAGTGGCGACCGAGGTGGAAGGCGGCACCGCGGCGCGTTGAATGTTAGACCCAGGTGTTAGAACCAGGCATCAGAACCGCATCATCAGCTTCAGCAGCGCATTCACCCGTTTGCCGTACGGCGGCGATATCCACCCGCGCGCGTTCAGACGCGCCTGCGTCAGCACCGGCTTCATCTTCGAGAATGTCACGAAGCCTTCGTAGCCGTGATATGCGCCCATTCCGCTCGCCCCGACTCCGCCGAACGGCAGGCTTTCGCACGCCAGATGCATCAGCGTCTCGTTGACCGCCATGCCGCCGGCGATGGTCTCGTGCGTCACGCGCCCGATGGTGGCGTCGTCGTCGGCATACAGATACAGCGCGAGCGGGCGGGGACGGGCGTTGATCCACGCGATCGCGTCGTCGAGCGTGTCGTAGGGGACGATCGGCAGCAGCGGGCCGAAGATTTCCTCCTGCATCAGCGCGCACGCGTCCGGCGCATTCGTGACGGCGATCAGCGGAAAGCGGCGGCTTGCCGCATCGGGCGAACTGTCGGTGAGCGGGTGCAGTTGCGCGCCGGCGGCCTGGGCTTCGTCGGCGAGACGTTCGAGGCGCGCGAAGTGACGCGCCGAGATGATCGTCGTGTAATCCGGGTTGTTGGCGAAGTTCGGGTACATCCTCGCCATCCGCGCGCGCGCCCGCTCGACGAACGCCTGCTCCTTGCCGCGCGGCACCAGCACATAGTCCGGCGCGACGCAGGTCTGCCCCGCGTTGAGCGTCTTGCCGGCGACGAGGTTGTCCACCGCGTTGTCGAAGCGCGCATGCGCGCCGATGATGGCCGGCGACTTGCCGCCCAGTTCGAGCGTGACCGGCGTCAGATGCTCGGCGGCGGCGCGCATCACTTCGTGGCCGACCCTGGTCGAGCCGGTGAACAGCAGATGGTCGAAGGGCTGCGCGCTGAACGCGGCGGCGAGCGCGGCGTCGCCGTTCACCACCGCGACGTGATCGCGCGCGAAGGTCTGGCCGATCAACTGCTCGAACAATGCCGAAGTGCGCGGCGTCAGTTCGGACATCTTGATGATCGCCCGATTGCCCGCGGTCAACGCGCTGATCAGGGGCCCGACGGCGAGCAGCACCGGATAATTCCACGGCACGATGATGCCGACCACGCCGAGCGGCTGCGGCACGACTTTGGCGCGCGCCGGCAGCAGCCATTTGCTGGTGCTGCGGCGCTGCGATTTCATCCAGCGCTTGCCGTGCCGAAGCGCGGCGTCGATCTCCTCCTTCACCAGCAGGAATTCGGCGAGCAGCACTTCCTGTTTCGCGCGATTGCCGAAGTCGACGTTCATCGCGTCGGCGAGGGCGTCGCGATTGTCGAGCATGACTTTGCGCAGCGTTTTCAGGTGCGCGGCGCGGGTTTCCCACGACGGATACGGCGCGCGCAGATAAGCATGACGCTGATCGCGCAGCAGTGCTTCGAGCGCGGCTACTTCCGGCAGATCGTTCTTCATGTGTCCACTCCCTGATGGATATCGTTGCGCGTGATGTCGCGCTTTTATTGGATGTGCTGACGCGGCTTCACGGTGCAACTGAAGCGTGCTGAACGTCAGGCAGGAAAAGCTCTTTCGACGATCGCCGCGTGATCGAACGTGGCCGGCAGCGTGCCGTACACCCGGCCGCTCTCGCCGCAGCCGTCGGCAAGACGCGTTGCGATGAACGCCTCGGCGACTTCGGCCGGCGCATGTTCGAGCAGCAACGTGGCTTGCGCGATCAGCACGACCTGTTGCGCGATCCGCCGTGCCGAGGCTTCGCGATGCTCGGCCGGTCCGGTGAGCGCGGCGGCGAGCTTGCCCAGTGCGGCGCTCAATGCCGGGTGCGCCTGGGCTTCCCTCTGCCACGCGGCGAACAGGGCCTGCGCCGCATCCGGCTCGCGTTCCATCGCGCGCAGCACGTCGAGGCACATCACGTTGCCGGAACCTTCCCAGATCGAATTCACGGGCGCTTCACGATAGAAGCGCGCCATCGGACCGGTTTCGACGTAACCGTTGCCGCCCCAGACTTCCATCGCCTCGCCGGTGAATTCCAATGCGCGCTTGCAGACCCAGTACTTCGCCGCAGGTGTGACGATGCGCCGCCACGCGCGTTCGGCGAGCGAGGTGGAGGCGGCGTCGGCGGATTCTTCGAAAGCGCGTGCGAGACGCATGAACAGCACCGTCGCCGCTTCCGATTCCAGAGCGAGATCGGCGAGCACGTTGCGCATCAGCGGTTGATCGGCGAGATGGCGGCCGAATGCGCTGCGATGACGCGCATGGTGAATGGCCTGCACGAGCGCGGCGCGCATCAAGGCCGCGCTGCCGATCACACAATCGAGCCGCGTGTAATTCGCCATTTCGATGATGGTCGGCACGCCGCGTCCTTCGTCGCCGATCATGATGCCGAACGCGTCGAGAAATTCGACTTCGCTGCTTGCATTCGAGCGATTGCCGAGCTTGTCTTTCAGGCGCTGGATCTGCACGGCATTCTTGCTGCCGTCCGGCGCGAAGCGCGGCACGAAGAAGCACGAGAGGCCCTCGTGATCGTCGGTGCGGCCGAGCACGAGATGGGCGTCGCACTGCGGCGCGGAAAAGAACCACTTGTGGCCGACCAGCCGGTAGGCGGCGCCGCGGCCGCTGCCGGCGGTGGCATAGGCGCGGGTCTGATTGCTGCGCACGTCGGAGCCGCCTTGCTTCTCGGTCATGCCCATGCCGATCATCGCGGAGTTCTTGTGCGTGAGCGGTACGTCGCGCGGATCGTGTTCGCGCGCGTAGAGTTTGTCGCGCAGCGTGGCGAATAACGCGGGCTCGCGTTGCAATACGGGGATGCTCGCGAAAGTCATCGTCAGCGGGCAGAGCGAACCGGATTCGATTTGCGCATGCAGGAAGTAACCGGCGCAACGCGCCACCATCGCGCCGCGCTGCGGGTCGGAAAACGGCAGCGCGTGCAGACCTTCGCGGCGCAGCAGCGAGAGCAGCGTGTGCCACGAAGGATGAAACTCCAGCGCGTCGATGCGCTCGCCGCGCGGGCTGTGCGTGAACAGTTCCGGTGTATGGCGGTTGGCCAGTTCGGCGAGCGCCAGTGTTTCGGGTGTGGTGAGCGCCGCGCCGTGCCGCAGCAGCGCGTCGCGATGCCACGCCGCGCCGTCGCGTTCGAGCGCGGCGGTCAATGCGGCATCGCTGGA
>DASWPR010000067.1:0-12957 GCA_036398455.1 Dokdonella sp. | reverse complement strand
CCGTCCAGCGTGGAGTGCGTATAGGAGCCGCCGGCAGTGAGCGTGAGGCTGGCGATCGGACGCCAGGAAACTTCCAGCTCCGCGCCCTTGCTGGTGAGTCCTGCGGCGTTCTCGACGTAGTTCACGCCGCAGTCCAGGCCGCGGCGTACCTGCACGTTGCTCCACTTGATCAGGTAGAGGCTGCCGTTCAAGGTCAGGTGGTTGTCGAGGAAGCTCGACTTGTTGCCGATTTCGTAGTTCCACAGATCATCCGAACCGTACTCGGTCGACGGATTCAGATGCTCGGCCTCGATCTGTCCGGCGCACAGGTTCATCGGGATGACCTGGTTGACGCCGCCGTAACGGAAACCCTTCGCGGCCTGGGCGTAGATCTCGTTGTTCTCGTCGATCGTGTAGCCGACGTTGAACTTCGGATTGATGCCGGTTTCCTTCGAGTGCTGCATGCCGTTCGAGGTGGCGCCGCCATTGAAGAAGCCGGACTGGTACTGCCAGTGGCGCTCCTTCCAGTCGAACGCGCGCAGGCCCGCGGTCAGCGAGAAGTCGGCGATGCGGTAGGTCGCCTCGCCGAACAGCGCGGTTTCGTCGATGTGCACGTTCTGGATGCCCCAGAACGGATAGTCCGGCGGCGCGCCGAAGTCGACGCTCGGAAGGCCGGTCGCCGCGTCCCAGCCCGGATCCGGGAACGCGTTGATGTAGCTGCGCGTGCGATGGTGGTAGTACGCGCCGGCGAGCCATTTCAGCGCACCGTCGTCCTTCGACAGCGCGCGTATTTCCTGGGTGAAGTCGTTCAGATGCGTTTCGTCGGCGAGCGAGGCCATCGGGCCGCCGGCAAGGCCGAGCGCCGGGAAGGTCGACTCGTAGATCTTGTCGAGATTCCAGCGATTGAGCACGTTCATGTCGAGGTAGGAGGTCGACGACACGACGCTGCCCCAGTTCAGTTCCTGGGTCAGGGTGAGGTTGGACAGGGTGTAGTCCTGGCCTGAATTCTCCGGCGACTGGTACGCGCGCGTGTAGTCGCCGGTTTCGTCGAGGCCGCGGCCGTGGTCGCTGGCATCGTGGGCCCAGATCGACACGTCGACGGTCAGGCTGTCGGTCGGCAGCACGCGCAGGGCGATGCGACCGCCGACCGCGTCGGCGCGGTTGATGTTGTTCTCGCCGGTCGTGCTGTTCTTGATGAAGCCGCCGAAGCGGTCGTCGTACATCGATATGCGCATCGCCGCGACGTTGGTGACCAGCGGCACATTGATCACGCCGCGCATGTCGTAGCTGGTGCCGCCGTGGTCGATCTCGCCGATCGAGGTTTCGACGCTGCCTTCGACCGTGTCGAGCACCGGCTTGTGCGTGACCAGGCGAATTGCGCCGGCCATCGCACCGGCGCCGAACAGCGTGCCTTGCGGGCCGCGCAGCACTTCCACGCGCTCGAGATCGAACAGGCCGAACTCCGGATTGAAGCCGTTGACCGAGATCGGCGCATCGTCGACATACATGCCGACGGTCTCCTGCGTCTGCGGATCGTCTTCGGACGCGTTGCTCGCGTTGACGCCGCGCAGGATGATCTGCGAGCGGCCCGCGCCGGTCTTGAAGATGCCCAGGCTCGGCACGCTGGAAATCAAGTCGGTGAAATTCTGCGCGCCCGAGTTGGACATGGTCTCGTCGCTGATCGCGGAAATGCTGAACGGCAGTTTCTGGATCGACTCCGCACGTTTGGTCGCCGTGACCGTGATCGTTTCGAGCGACTCGGACGGCACGTCCTTCTTCTTCGCCTCGTTCGACGACGCCTGCGGATCCGCATTCGCCGCCGCGGCGGGATCGGCGGATGCCGCGTCTTCGCTCGCTGCGAGGGCGGTCGCGCTGCCGCCCAGTGCGAGGGCGGCGATCGCGTGGACCAGGGCCTGCGCGATCTTGTTGGGCGGCAGTGCGCCGGCGGCGCGTGTACGGACAGGTGCGGCGGATTTCGCTTTCATCGGATTTCCCCAGGAGAGTGTTCGTCGAGCCCCAGCGGGACCGGGTCGCGCGGTGACGACGAGATCGGTTACGCGCCGTGCAACGGGTCGAAGGCGACGTCCAGGATCAAGAAGCCGTCGTCATCGAATTTAGATATATCAAATTTATTTGATAAAGTGATACTAATTTGACAGAAATATGTCAAGCCCCGGAATGCGCGGGCCGCTGCGCGTGGATACGCGGATTGAACCGTGCTGCTGCGTACGGCGAAGAAGGGGGCGCGCCGGTTCGCGGCGTGCGCATCGAACTGCGGCTGAAGGTGGCCGGGATGTCGGCGGGCCGCGCTCGCCAGGCGCGCCGCGGGATTGCCGTGCTCGATACGCCTGCGAATGCGCCTGCAAGGCGTGCTTCCGGCCTGCACGTATCGGCATCGCGAGGCGTGCGCCGTTGCGAAGGAGGCCGCGATGACGGCTTCGTTGCCGGCGGCGCGATCGACGCGCCGCGCAGCGGCGGCGGGCATCCGGCGTGGCGTGCGTCCGCTGTCGACGCCGCCATCGCGCGATGCGGCGCTCACATATCGAACTTGTTGACCTCGAAGCCGGCGGCCTTGTAGGTCTTCCAGCGCTCGCGCGATCCCAGGCGCTGCGCGTCGTCGGCGGGAACCACCTCGAGCACGCGTTCGAACAGGCCCGGTGCGCAGTCGTCGCGCAGGTTGATCACCAGCGCGCGGTCGGCGGTGGCGACGCCCGGCGGCGCAATCAGCACGGCGGTGATCGCATCGTCGTCGTCGCCGGCGATCTGGTGCGGGATGAACGCGTTCTCGTCGAACTCCCACAGCTTTTCGTCGAGCGCTTCGGCCTCGTCCTGCGAACGCGCCAGGATCAGGGTCGGCTGTTCGCTGGTGAACGCGCGCTTGGCCAGTTCGCAGACCAGGAGCAGCGGGTCTTCGCGAAAGCGCGGCTTGTCGATCAGGTAGAAGTCGGCGCGTGGCATGGCGATTCGTTCCGATGAAAATTCATGCCGCCGGGCCGGGGGCGGCCGGATTGCCGTGCAGCGAAAACGCCAGCGTCATGCCGAGCATCATCGAGACGACACAGCCGAAGACGATGCCGAAAAAACTCAGGATCGCCGCTCCGCGCTGTCCCGCGGGGCGGGTCTTGTACAGGTAGTAGGGCACGAACACCGAGGTCAGCAGGGCGATGCCGATGTTCAGCCACCAGGGCCGGCGGATATCGAGCTGGCGCGAATCGAAATGCAGCCAGCTGAAGCAGACGATCCAGATGGCGACCTGATACAGCAGGTTCAGGCCGCCGCTGCGGATCTGCTCGACGGTCGCTTCGACGGCCGCCGGATCGGCCAGGCCCGGGTACTGCATCACCAGCAGGATACCGAGAACCAGGTTGACGCCGAAGACGGCGGCGATCGCCTGATTCTTGCGCCGCCGGAAGTTGTCTGGTGCCGGTGTGCTCACGCGCTGCGATCGATCAGGTACTGCGTCAGCAGCGGCACCGGACGACCGGTCGCGAGTCCCTTGCGGCCCTCGTCCCAGGCCGTGCCGGCGATGTCCAGGTGCGCCCAGCGGCGGCCGTTGGTGAAGCGCGCGAGGAAGCAGCCGGCGGTGATCGCGCCGGCATACTTGCCGCCGATGTTGGCGACGTCGGCGAAGCCGGATTCCAGCTGGCTCTGGTACTCGTCCCACAGCGGCAGGCGCCACGCGCGATCGTGCGTGAGGGTGCCGGCGGCGAGCAGCTGGTCGGCCAGTTCGTCGTCCTTGGTCATCAGGCCGGAAGCGTGCTTGCCGAGCGCGACCACGCAGGCGCCGGTCAGCGTCGCCGCATCGATGATGACTTCCGGGTCGAACTTCTGCGCATAGGTGAGCGCATCGCACAGGATCAGGCGGCCTTCCGCGTCGGTATTCAGCACTTCGATGGTAAGGCCGGACATGCTGGTCAGGATGTCGCTCGGGCGGTAGGCATTGCCGTCCGGCATGTTCTCGACCGCGGGCACGATGCAGACCACGTTCAACGCCAGCTTCAGTTCGACCGCGGCGAGGAACGCACCGAGCACGCCGGCTGCGCCGCACATGTCGAATTTCATTTCCTCCATGCCGGCGCCGGGTTTCAGCGAGATGCCGCCGGTGTCGAACGTGATGCCCTTGCCGACCAGCACATAGGGTTTGCTCTTGTCGTCCTTGCCCTGCCAGCGCAGCACGACGAGCTTGGGTGGATTGGCCGACCCTTGCGACACGCCGAGCAGCGAACCCATGCCGAGCTTGCGCATGTCCTCGCGTTCCAGCACTTCGAGGGTGACGCCGGCGTGCGACTCGGCGATCTGCTTCGCCTGCGCCGCGATCCAGGCCGGATTGCAGATGTTCGGCGGCAGATTGCCGAGCTCGCGCGCGAAGCGCACGCCGTTGGCGATGGCGGCGGCTTCGCTCAAGGCGCGCTCGGCCTTGGCGTCCTTCGCCGCAGTAGCGAACGCGACGGTCTCCAGCTGCGGCGTCTTCGCCGCTTCCTTCGGCTTGAACGTCGCCGTGTAGCGATAGGCCTGCTGATCCGCGGCCAGCGCCGCGGTGCGCAGTTTCCATGCGCTGTCGCGGCCGGGCACGTCGATTTCGGTCAGGCAGGAAACCGCGGCATCGATCGGCAGCGCCTTCAGCGCGCGCGCCGCGTCGGCGGCAGCGCGGTTGAAGCCGGCCGCATCGAACTTCTTCTGCTCGCCGAGGCCGACCACCAGCACGCGCGCGGCGGCGATGTTCGCCAGGCCGAACAGCAGGGTGGTGCTGCCCGGCTTGCCGGTGGCGTCGCCGCTGTCGATCAGGCGCTTGATCGCGCCGCCGGATTTCTCATCGACGCGCGCCGCCGCGCTGGTCAGCACCCGATCTTCGTACAGGCCGACGACGAGGCAGGGCGTGGCGGCGCTTTCGGGCGCGTCGGCGGTGAGGCTGAACTTCAGGGTCATCGAGGGTTCCGGGCAGTTTTTGGACGATCAGGGCGCACGCGCGGTTACACTAAGCGGTCGGCGGAACTGCGCCGGTTCGAGCCGGCGAGAAGCCGCCGCGGGCCGCTCGTTGCAGACGGAGTTCGCCCGCAACGCCACCCGCACACGCATGAAGCCTGCCATTCTAAGACAAAGCTCCCTTGCCCAGCGCGCACTCGCCCTGTTGCGGCCGCGCATCATCGACAGCTACCTGCTGCGCGAGGTGGCGACCAGTTTCGCCGCCGCCACCGTGATCCTGCTGCTGGTACTGGTCGGCGGCGCGGTCGCGGAACTGCTCGCCAAGATCGCGCGCGGGCGCATCCCGGCCGATCTGCTGTTCACCCTGATCGGCCTGCGCACGGTCGGCACGCTGACGATCCTGATGCCGCTGGCGACCCTGCTGGGCGTGCTGCTGGCCTACGGCCGCCTGTGGCGCGACAGCGAGATGGCGGTGCTGCAGTCGTCCGGGCTGGACCTGACCGGCCTGATCCGCCCGCTGATCCTGTTCGTGCTGCCGACGATGGCGGTGCTGGCCCTGGTTTCGTTCTGGCTCGGCCCGGCGGCGGACCGCCTGTCGCAGCAACTGATGCAGGAGGCGAGCCGGTCGCTGATCGTGGCCGGGCTCGAACCCGGCAAATTCGTCGACTTGCCCGGCCGTGACGGCCAGATCTACGTCGGCGAGATGTCCGCCGACGGCACCCAGTTCAAGCGCATGTTCATCGAGAACGAGCGGCCCGACAACAAGGAAGAAGGCAAGACGCGCATCGACATCATCACCGCCACGCACGGCTACCTCTACCACGATGCCGACGGCATCGGCCGCTACATGGCCCTGCTGGACGGCTTCCGCGTCGAGGGCAAGCTCGGCGAAGACGACTACCGCGTGATGCGCTTCGCGCGCAACGACCTCAAGCTGCCGGACAGCGACAACGACGACAACGACACCGTGGTCAAGCGCTCGGCGCCGACCGGCGTGCTGCTGCGCACGCCGGACGATCCGATCATGCGCGCCGAGCTGCACTGGCGCCTCGCGGCGCCGCTGTCGGCGCTGGTGCTGACCCTGCTCGCGCTGCCGCTGTCCAAATCCAGTCCGCGCGAGCCGCGCTATGCGCGCCTGCTGCTCGCGCTGCTGACCTGGCTGGTCTACTACAACGGACTGCTGTTCGGCCGCTCCTGGCTCAGTCAGGGCAAGCTCGCCATGGGCTTCGGGCTGTGGTGGGTCTACGTGCCGGCGATCGCTATCGCGCTGTGGCTGATCTTCAACAGCCAGCGTCTCAAGCGGCCGCGCGCGGCGAGGGCGGCCTGATGCGTCTGCCGACGTTCAAGCGGGTCGACCGCCTGGTCGCGATGGCCGTGCTGACCTCGGTCGCCATGACCTGGATCACCATCGTCGCGCTCACTGCGTTTCGCATTTTCATCGTCGAGCTCAACGACGTCGGCCAGGGCCAGTACACCCTCGCCAAGGCAGCGATCTACGTGCTGCTGACGGTGCCGCGGCGTTTCTACGACCTGTTCGGCTACGCCGCGCTGATCGGCGGCCTGATGGGCCTCGGCGGCCTTGCCAACAGCGGCGAGCTCACCGCACTGCGCGCGGCCGGATTGTCGAAGTTTCGCATCTGCGCCTCGGTCGTGCTCGGTCTCAGCCTGCTCACGGTCGTCGTGGTGACCGTGGGCGAAACGATCGGTCCGTATGGCGAGCGCAAGGCGCAGACGCTGCAGCTGGCCGCGAAGTCGAAGGACGTCGCGCTCGCCAAGGGCGGCAAGCTGTGGGCGCGCGACGGCGACAACGTCATCAGCGCGCGCACCGCGCGCACCCACGGCAGCAACGGCGATGTCGAGCTCGGCGGCGTACGCGTGTTCGAATTCGATCCCGACGGCCGCCTGCGTTCGTTCTCGCTCGCCGAAGGCGCGATGCATACGCAGACCGATTGGACCTTGAACAAGGTGCGGCGCACCGAGTTCAGCGACAGCGCCGTGACGAGCACCGAGCAGCCCGCATCGACCTGGCATTCCGGGCTCGACCCGCACCTGCTTTCGCTCGGCATCGTGCAGACACAGTACATGCCGCTGCGCGATCTGGATCGCAACATCCTCTACCTCAATCGCAATCACCAGGACGCCTCCAGCTTCGTCAGCGCCTACTGGGCGCGCCTGTTTTACCCGCTCAACGTGCTCACGCTGGCGTTCTGCGCGGTGCCGTTCGCCTTCGGTGCGCTGCGCAGCGGCGGATTGTCCAAGCGGCTGTTCCTCGGCATCGTCGTCGCGCTCGGATTCCAGTTCCTGCAGAGCGCGATCGTCAGTCTCGGCGCGGTCTACAACCTGCACCCGGCGATCGCGAACATGATTCCGCCGCTGATACTCGCCGTCGCCGCGTTCGCGTATTTCCGCAGGAATGCCTGACGTGGCGGCGCGTGGCGCGGTCCGTTCCGGATGGAATGCCGCAGCGCACGCCGCATGCTGAGCGCAGCGGCGACTTCGCGGGACGTCCCTCCGTCGACGCGTTTCGCCGCCTCGCGCAGCGCGCGCTTCGCGCTGCTGCTGGTGCTGCTGGTGCTGTTTCTCCTGCGTATTCCGTACGTCGACACGCATATCGATCTCGCCCGCGACATGTTCGTCGCGCATCGTTTGTTGTCGGGACAGGAATTTCCGCTGGCGGGTCCGATCCTCGCCGGCACGATCCATCTCGGCCCGGTCTGGTACTACCTGCTCGCGGCCCTGCTGGCGCTGGGCGGCTCCTGGATCGGCACAATGGCCCTGCTCTTCGCAATCGCCGCGCTGCAAGTGCCGCTGGCCTATCTGGCCGGCAAGGCCGCGCACAGCCGCAGCGCCGGCCTGCTGTGGGCGTGCGGGCTGGCGATACCCTGCTGGAGCACGTTCGAGCTGGTGCTGCCGCTGCATTTCGTGCTGAGCGCGCCGCTGCTTCTCGCGTTCGTGCTGAGCGCGCTGCGCTACGTGAAAAGGCCGCGGCTGAAGTATCTCGTCGCGATGAGCCTCGGCTTCGTCCTCGCGCTGCACGCGCATCCGGCCAATGCCGGCCTCGTCTGGATCCTGATCGGCGTGGTGGTGTGGGCCGTGCGGCGGCGCGCGTGCTCGGCGCGCGAACTCGCCATCGCCCTCGGGGTGGCGAGCTTGCCGTTGCTGCCGTATCTCGCCTGGGACTGGATGCATGGTTTCGCCGATATGCGCGCCGGGCTCGCCTTCGTCGGCGATGCGCAGCAGACCGGCGCTTTCGCTGCCGTGCTGCCGCTGTTCGGCGCGGTCGCCTGGGGCGGCACGGAATACTGGTTGCACGACGTGCTGATGTGGCGCCCGCTGGCGGCAACCTCGACCGTCATGCTGATCGATGGCATCGGCCTGCTCGGTCTGCTCGGCTGCGTTCTGGCCGGGCGACGCGCGCCGTCGCGCCCGCTCATCCTGGTCGCCGTCGCTGCGGTCGTGGCGATGCTGCTGACGATCGCGCTGATGCGGCGCTATACGCCGTACTACATGACGACGCCGCTGCGTGTCGAGCTGCTCGGTCTGGTCGCGATTGGCCTGGCGATGTCCGGCGCACGCCCCTTCGCGCGTGCGCTGCGCGCTGCATTCATCGTGATCGCATTGACGCTGGCGACCGTCGCACTGGCCGCCGGCATTCGCCTGCAGACGCGTGCGGCTCTCCCGTTCGCCGTATTGCCTCTGTTCGATGTCGCCGCGCCGGCACAGGCGGCGGCTGCGTTTCCGTTCGTGCCGGCCTATGCGATGTCGGCCAGCGGGCATTTCCTGTGCGATGAGGCGGCAGCGATCCACGGCGCCTATGCGCAGCGTCTCCTGCACGACTATGCGATCGAGCAGCGTCTTACCTGTGCACGCGGCGACGTTCGTCTCGGTGGAAGCGCCGCCGATCGATCGCATTGGGTCGGCCTTTCCCGCGCGATGCTGGCCGAGCTCGGCCGCGAACCGGAACGACGCATCGGTCCGATCGGACTGCTGCGCGCACAGCCGATCGCGCCCGCGCTGGCGGTGCTGCCGCCCGACGTACCGGTCTATCCGCCGGTGAAGCCCGCCGGTACGCCGCGCGAGGAGCGTCGATTCAGCATCCGGCTGCGCAGGCACGAGCACGTCGCGATCACGAACATTGCCTTCCTGCTGGTCGCCGATGCCGCGGTCGCCGCGGCACTCGATGGCCGCGCGCTCGCGCCGGACGCGAGCGATGCGGCGACGCGCGTGTATTCTTGCCGCGCCTGCACCGGACAGGAAGCCACGCTGGAACTCGTCGTCGAGTCCGCCGACTTCGCCTATCTGGACATCGTGAAGTTCTAGCTCGGGGACGTTCGTGATCACACCGCGGTCCACGCCGGATGCACAACGCGCGGTGCGCGCGACCGCGCCATGGTGGACTGCGCGTACCGCGCGCAACGCCCTGCTCGCGCTGCTGATGCTGTTGCTGCTGCTGCGCGTGCCGTTCGCGGCAATGCACACCGGACTTGCGCGCGATTTCTTCGTGGCGTACCGCATCGTCCATGGCGACGAATGGCCGCTGCATGGGCCGATTCTCAACGATACGATCCATCTGGGACCGATCTGGTTCTACCTGTTCGCCGGTCTGCTCGCGCTCGGTCGCGGCTGGCTCGCCACGCTGCTGCTGCTGGGTTCCATGGCGGCCTTGCAGATACCGCTGGCGTATCAGCTCGGCAAGGCGCTGCACAGCCGTCGCGCCGGCGTGCTGTTCGCGCTCGGCCTGATCGTGCCGAACTGGGCCAGCTTCGAGTGGCTGCTGCCTTCGCATCCGCAGTTGTCGGCCGCCTGCGATCTGGCCGTCCTGCTGTGCGCCGTGCGCTACTGGCAACGTCCCCGCACGAAATATTTCGTCGGCATGCTGGGCATGTTCGCGCTGGCGGTGCACGCGCACCCGGCCAACGCCGGCCTGGTCTGGATCATCCTCGCGCTGACCGTGTGGGCGTGGCGTGCACACGTGTTGAAGTGGCGCGACGTCGTGGCCGGCGGGGCGCTCGCACTGCTGCCGCTGCTGCCGTTTTTCTATTGGGATGCGGTGCACGGTTTTGCCGACCTGCGCGGCGCGACGTCCTATCTCGGCAACGCGAAGGCGACCGGCAGCATGCTGAACCTGCCCAGCGTGTTTGCCGGCATCGCCTGGGGCGGCACGCGCGACTGGTTCGAACCGATGCTCGGCTGGCCCTCGCGCTGGGCCGATCTGGCGACCGTCGTCGTCGCCGGCGGCGGCATCGCCGGGGCGATCGGTCTGCTGTCCGCCTGTCGCGATCCGCATCGGCGCAGCGTCGTGGCGATCTGCGTGCTGGCGACGCTGGCCGTCCTGCTGACGACGGCGGCGATCCGCGTGGATACGCCCTACTACATGGTGTCGTCAGGCTGGACCTTGCTGGCCGGCCTGGTCGGATACGGACTGGCGTCGCTCGGCGAGTCGTCCGCTGCGCGCATCACGCGCACGGGTGCAGGGCTCGTCGCCGTGCTCGCCTGCGTCGTCGCGCTGCAAGGCACCGCGCGCTTTCAATTGCGCGGCGCGTGGCCGTTCGCCTGGCATCCTCTGTTCGATATCAAGAGCGCGCCGGATACGAACATCGAATTGATGCCGACGATGCCGGCGTACGCACAGGCGCGCAGCGGAAATTTCCTGTGTGGAGAGCAAGCGCTGAGCGTCCACGGCACCTACGCAGCCCAACTCATCCTGGACCACGCGATTGCGATGCGCCTGGCCTGCCATCGCGCCGACGTGCATATCGGCGGCGGCGAGCGGGACCGCCGGCACTGGCTCGGACTTTCCCGCTCGATGCTCGCGCAGATCGGCCTGGCGGCAACACGCCACGTCGGCCCGCTGGGCTTGCTGCGCGCTCGCGCGGTCGGCGATCTGCCGGGCGTCCTGCCGCCCGACGAGCCCATCTATCCGCCGCTGCCGCCGCCTCCCGCGGCGGCCGCCGGGGAACATCCGCTGCGCTTCACGCTCGGCGCTGCCGAACACCTGGCGATCACCACTCTGGTCTCTGGACTGGCCGCCCGGCCGGAGCTGTCCGTGACGATCGGCGGCCAACCCGCTTCGCCGCGGGCACGCGATAGTTTCAGCGCCGTCTACGCCTGCGATGCCTGCGCCGCAGGCACTACGTCCGATGTCGTCGTCGAGGTGCGCAACGCATCCTATTCGGCGGTCGATGTGGTCGTGTTCTGAATCCGCTGCGCAGTATGCGAGCCGGCTCGCGGCAGCGTTGCCGCGTGCGGAAATGGGCCGCGATCACGTTGGGCGCGGCGCGCCCCGGTGTAAGATGCGGCAGCGCCGGCAGAGGCCGGTTCGGGGGATAGCCCATGAGCAGCGTCGATTTCACCTCGTATCTCAAACTGATGACGCACAAGAAGGCGTCGGATCTCTTCATCACGGCGGGCGTCGCCCCGTCGATGAAGGTCAACGGGCGCATTGCGCCGATCACGCAGAACGCGCTGACGCCGCAGCAGTCGCGCGACATGGTCCTGAACGTGATGACGCCCTCGCAGCGCGAGGAGTTCGAGAAGACCCACGAGTGCCAGTTCGCGATCGCGGTGACCGGCGTCGGCCGCTTCCGCGTGTCGTGCTTCTACCAGCGCAACTGCGTCGGCATGGTCCTGCGCCGCATCGAGACGCGCATCCCGACGATCGAGGAGCTCAGCCTGCCGGCGATCGTGAAGTCGCTGGCGATGACCAAGCGCGGCATCATCCTCTTCGTCGGCGCCACCGGCACCGGCAAGTCGACCTCGCTGGCTGCGCTGATCGGCTATCGCAACCAGAATTCCACCGGCCACATCATCACGATCGAAGACCCGATCGAGTACGTGCACAAGCACGAAGGCTGCATCGTCACCCAGCGCGAACTCGGCATCGACACCGACAGCTGGGAGAACGCGCTGAAGAACACGCTGCGCCAGGCGCCCGACGTGATCATGATCGGCGAGGTGCGCACGCGCGAGACGATGGAGCACGCGATCAACTTCTCCGAAACCGGCCATCTGTGCCTGTGCACGCTGCATGCGAACAATGCGAACCAGGCGATGGACCGCATCATCCACTTCTTCAACGAAGACCGCCGCTCGCAGCTGTTCATGGATCTGTCTCTGAACCTCAAGGGCGTCGTCGCGCAGCAGCTGATTCCGACGCCGGACGGCAAGTCGCGCCGCGTCGCGATGGAGGTCATGCTCGGCACGCCGCTGGTGGCCGACTACATCCGTCAGGGCGAGATCCACAAGCTCAAGGACGTCATGAAGGAGTCGACCAATCTCGGCATGCGCACGTTCGACCAGAGCCTGTTCGAGCTGTATCAGGCCGGCGAGATCAGCTACGAGGACGCGTTGCGCCATGCCGACTCGGCCAACGAAGTGCGCCTGAAGATCAAGCTCGCCCAGGGCGGCGATGCGCACACGCTGAGCCAGGGCCTCGACGGCGTAGAACTGGTCGAGACCGATCATCGCTGAGCGGACGCCGGGCCGGGTGCAGAGCTGAGGTGGAATTGATTTTCCGGCGTGCCGGCGCATCGGCGAGCGTCCTTTCCGGCGACCAGGGAACCTCGATTCGAGGCGTGCGCGCATGAGCGACCTCGATCGCCTGCGCCGCGTCTGGCAGACGCTCGGCCGCGACGATCCGCTGTGGGCCGTGCTCTCGCAGGCCGACAAGCGCGGCGGACGCTGGCAGCACGAAGAATTCTTCGCGACCGGACGTCTCGAGATCGACGCCCAGCTCGGCGCGCTCGCCGCGCAGGGTCTGCCGCGGCAGCGCGAACTCGCGCTCGATTTCGGCTGCGGCGTCGGACGCTTGACGCGGGCCCTGGCGGCGCGTTTCGAGCGGGTGATCGGTGTGGATGTCTCGCCGAGCATGATCGCCGCCGCGCGCGAATTGAACGCCGATGTCGGCAACGTGGAGTTTCGCGAGAACGCCTCGCCGCGCATCGAGAACATCGCCGATGCCAGCGTCGATCTGGTCTTTTCGCATATCACGCTGCAGCACATTCCGACGGCGCTCGCGGCGGGCTACGTCGAGGAATTCTTCCGCATTCTCGCCCC
>DASWPR010000066.1:0-6128 GCA_036398455.1 Dokdonella sp. | reverse complement strand
GGGTCGTGAACTGCACGGTCGCGGCGAGTTCCGGGCTGTTCGGCGCGAACACCAATTGCAGCAGACCGCAGCCGAAGTCGGGGCGGTTCACGCGTTCGCCGGGCGTGGTGAACAGCAGTTGCTCGATCATGTCGCGCACGTGATCGGCGTAGCCGGTCGAAGCGGTCGCGCCGCGGGCGTCGAAGTGGAATGGAAAGTCGATGTTCATCGCCGCCGCCTCCTCAGCTCGCGATCACGCGCACTTGCGACGATGACGGCAGCATCGGCGTGCCGTTCGCGACGCAGGTCGATACGCCGGTCGCGATGACCAGCGGCTGGCCGTTCGAGGTGACGCGCGTGCTGCCGACCGTCCAGGTGCCGGTGACGCAAGGCGTGCCTGCCGATGTCAGCGCGCAGCCCGCGATCGCATACGGCGTCGGCAGGGTCACGCTCGGCTGGCCGGAGACCAGCACGCGCGGATTCGGCGCGCCGGGCGTGGCGAGACCGCCATGCGAGCAGTTCACGATCGCGCCGATGTGCAGCAGGGGACCGGGCATGCGCTGTACTCCTTCAGGTCACGACCAGCGCGGCGCCGTTCAAGGTGATCTTCGCGCCGACGATATCCACGCCGGCGGGCGACACCGAGATCAGCGAACTCGCGCACTTGATGAGGATCGCGGTCGGCATGACCGTGATCGAGGGACTCGGGCCGAGCGGCCCCGCGGTCAGCGCGACGCCGGCCGCGGGCAGGCCGAACACGACGACCGCGTTGTGCCCGGTGGTTTCCAATACGATGTTCGGCGTCGGTGGCGGCGAGGCCACGCCCATCAGCGGCACTTCCGCGCTGATGCCCCAGAAGCAGCCGGTCCAGATCGGGTAGTCCGGATCGCCCTGCTCGAACTCGATCCACACGCCGGCGCCGATCTCCGGAACGAAGAACGCGCCGCTCGATTTGCCGGCGACCGGCAGGCACGGCAGCGCGAACGTCGACGGGATCAGGCCGAGCACGTCCGGCACGATCGCCTGGATGCGCCCGCGCAGTTCGGGGTCCACGTTGTTGAACACGGTGCCGCGGTACTTGCCGTAGTAGCGACCGCTGGAATGGGGGCCGTAGTCGTTCATGCCGGCACCCGCGGCACGGTGGACAACAGGCCGTTGCGCGATAGGGTGAAGCTCTGCTTGTACTCGCCGCGCTTGAGCGTGTGGGTGACGCTCTTGACGTAGTGCAGGCCGTCATAGGCCGGGCCGGCGCCGCGCACGCCGACGAGCTGGCGCGCCTTCAGCGGCCGGCCGTAGCGCACCACGTCGAGCGAACCTTCGCCGGTCACGGCCTCGGCCCACTTCGCCGCCTTGGCGAGTCCGATCATGATGCCCTGCGGCAGCGAGCGCTTCGACAGATCGTCGCTGACCGGTTTCAACTGCGTCGGGATCGGCGGAATCAGCCCGAGCGGCGGACTCAGCGGCGTGATCGGCGGCAGCGGAATCGGGATCGGAACCTTGGTGATCTCGTTGTAGTAGAACAGCGTCGGGATCGCGTTCTGGTTGTTGTCGAACCTGAAGCTGAGCGATTCGACATTGGTGAAGCCGTCCATGCCGATGTTGAGCGCAGGCTGCGGCACGCCGACCTTGATCTGCGGCCCCCAGTAGCCGATGTTCATGCCCGGCGCCGGACCCGGATCGAGGTAGAACACATAGCCGACGCGCTCGGCGAGCTGGCGGATGTAGGCAAGGTCGGTGCCTTTCTGCGATTCGATTTTCGAGGTCGGCAGCGGCACGTCGACGAGGATGCTCGGGATCACCAGCGGCACGATGCCGAGCACGGCGTACTTGGCCATCAGCAGCGCGACGCGCCCTTCGGCCGGCATCGCCGGGAACGGCAGGCCGCTCCAGTCCTGCTTGTCCATCAGCACCGTCAGATCCTCGCCGGTGACGCTGAGCGTGGCCGTCGACGACTTCGTGCCGGGCATGATCTGCGTGTTGGTAACGGCGCCGTCCATGATTACCTGCGGCGTGCCCTTGATCGTGACGACCACCACCACGCGCAGGATCGGCAACGGCGACGCGCCGCCGCCGAGCAGGAACAGCGTGTGCAGCGGCGATTGCGTGTCGATCGCGAAGTTCAGCTGGAACCCGCTGCGGCCTTCGTCGGTCGAGGTGACCGTGATCTCCTGCAGCGCCTCGATGACCGCGCGCGATGCCGGGATCGGCACCAGCGGACCGATCATCAGGCTCAGGTTGACGTTGCCGTCAAGCACCGAACGCTCCGGGAAAACCGGCAGGCAAGGTGAGGCGCAGCGCACGCCCCACTGCTTCGACGAGGCGGCGCGGCAGCAGCTCGCGGTTGCCGTCGACGAGGCGCCAGAACAGTTCCGGATCGCCGAACGCGCGCGCGGCGACGGTGTCGAGGCGATCGCCGCCGGCGACGGAATAGCCGCCGAACTGCGCCAGTTCGTCGGGCTGCGGCAGGAAGCGGCGCGCGAGGTAGTTGACCTCGCGGCCGTCGGGCAGCGTGCAGGTCTTCACGGCCGTCTGCACGTAGCGGCTGTTGGGCGCGAATGCGTTCATGGAATCCCCGTGAGGCCGAGTTGACCGAGCGAGCCGCCGGCGCCGCGCGCGGCGAGCTGCTCCTTGCGTTGCAGGTAGCTCATGAAGAGCCCGCCGCCCTTGTTGCCAAAGCCGAGATCGTCGACCGAGAGCACGCGCAGGCCGAGGCTGACCTTGGCGCGGATTGGATTGAGCGCGGTGTCGAACGCTTCCTCGGTGATCGAGCATTCGGTGATGCGTACCGGCACGATGCGCGCGCGGCTCCACACGAACAGCGTGAGCGGCGCCTCCATCGGGATGATCTCGAGTTCGCCCGAGCCCTGGCGCGCGTCGTTCGCGGTGAGCTGCGCACTGGTCGGATAGACCAGCGTTTCCAGCAGTGCGAGCTGCGGAAAGATGCCGACCTCGATCGCCGTCTGATTCTGGCCCGGCAGCTCGAGCTGATCGGTCGCGTCGATCTCGGCTTCGAGCTTGAACGTCTCCACCGGCGGGCCCTTCAGGCGCAGCGCTTCGGAGTAGTCGCGCCCATCCGCGCCGATCGCCTGGATCTGCAGGCTGCGCGACACCGTGTCCGGGTTGTATTGCAGCACGATCATGCGCGCGGTCAGCACGGCCGAGGTGACCGGATCGAGCGGAACGATGCCGCCCTTGAGGATGCGCGGGGTGCCAGGGAATGCGCTCATGGCACGCACCCGCGATCCATCGTCATCGCTGCTGCCCACTTGCCGCAGCGGCTGCCGCGCTTCAGGCTCGCGGCGAAGAAGCCGTATCCGATGGTCGTTGCTGCATTCATCGTATGCCGCTCCGGTCAGAACCTGCCAACGATCTGCGCGCCGGCAAACAGCCCGGCACGTCCGCCGCCACCTGGCGCGGGATCTTCCGTGTCGCGCTTGAGCGGCAGCTCCTGGTAGGCGCCCGCGCCCGCCTGGAACCAGACGCGGTCGCGCCCGACCTGCATCGGCATCGCCACGCCGAACGGAATCTTGACCGACGAATCCGCACTGGCTTCGATATTGCGCAGCGGACTCAGCACGCAGTGATTCACCGTCGCCGGCGTACGCGCGTCGGCATCATCGAGACGCCGGTCGATCGCGTTCGCGTCCGCCGCAGACAAGCGCTCCCACCACGGATTCGCCGGGTCCGGCGGGCGCAGCCACTCGCGTGCCCGGTCGACGACTTCGCTCTTCATCAGGCGCGCGCGCGCGCCCTTGTCGTTCGACTTCAAGACGCCGAGCACCTTGCCCGCCAACGCTTGCACGACGAGCGCCGCAAGCCGGCGTGCCGGCACGTAGTTCGCCGAGCCGGGCTGGTCCTTGGCAATCTTCGCGTGCGACAGCGGCGGCGCGGCCGCTTCGGCGGCTTCAGCCTGCTGCCGGTAGTACGGCTTCATTTCCGGGCTGCTGACCGACTCTTCGATGTGCGCGATCGAAGCGGAGCCGGTGCCGCCGACGCTGCCGGTGAGCAAGGTCTTGCCGAAACGTCCGTCACCCTTGCTCAGCTCGATGAAATTGGAGTGCGCGAAGAAATCCTCCACCGTGTGCAGCGCGTTGCCCAGATGCAGCAGACCTTCGCTGGTGCCGCCGATGCTGGCCAGTTGCGCGAGCTCGCTGTCGATGTAGTCGAGCGGCGTGCGGTCGAGCGCGTTCGGATCGGTCTGCCTGAACTCGCGGCCGGTGCCGCGCGAACGCCAGCGCCCGCTGGCGACATCCCAGGCGAAATTGTCGAAGTGTTCGGCAGCGTCGTAGCCGCCGAACTGGTTGGCGCGGCACAGCAGTACGGCGTTGCCGGCTGTGCCGACCTGGCTGTAGTCGCGCTGCAGGTTGCCCTGTTCGACGGCTTCGCGCTGCTCCTTGCCGAAGCCGGCGCCCGCGAGCGCAGCCTCCTCGATCACGTGATGGCCGGTATCGCTGAACGCGGCGATCGATGCTGCCGAACGCACGCGCAACGGCGGCACGTTCGCGCCGCGCGCGACCGCACGCGCGGCGAGGTCCGCTTCGGCCTCAGCGCGGGCGTCGGGTGATGGAGCGCGCCGGCTGTGTGCCGCGGCGCTCGCGCCCGACTGCTGCACCACGTGGGCCAGTTCGTGCGCGAGCAGGGCCTGTCCGGCTCGCGTATGCGGCGCATAGCGCGCCTGTGCGAAGACCACGTCGTTGCCGGACGCATAAGCACGCGCGCGGATCGACGCGGCGGCCTGCGCCGCAGATGCGCCGGTGTGTACGCGCACTGCACTGAAGTCGCGGCCGAAGCGCATTTCCATCAGACGCCGCGTCGATGCGTCGAGCGGATCGCCAGCCGAGCGCGTCGGCTCATTCACTGCCGACACGGCATTCGTGCGCTTCGCCGGCGCTGCGGTTGCGCACTGCGCACACGGCCCGTGCGCGACGCTGGTGCGCAATGGCAGCCTGGGGACCGATGCTGCGGCCTTCACATCCGACGGCAGGGCTGCGCGGATGGTCACTGCTGCCTCACCGATTTCTCTGCGACCCTCAGCCTGCCACGTGGCATCGCCTGTGTCGGTGACGCGCAATCGACAGGCACCGCGGGGTGTCGGCGGTCGGCGATGTGCGCATGTCGGCTGAGTTTCATCGGCGGCGTCCTGATCGGTACTCATTCGTCGGCGAGCGAGCCGAACCCCGCGCCGAGCAGGCCGCCAGCCACGGCGCCGACGAGACCGCCGACGAGCATTCCGACCGGCCCGAGCATCGCGCCGAGCGCGGCGCCGCCGGCGAGGCCGAGCAGGCCGCCGACGAGCAGGCCGGTCACCAGGCCGGAGGTGCCGACCGTGGGCTTGCTGCTGCCGTCGACGCGCCTGCTGCAGCCGGTAGCGGTCTGCATCGGCGCGAGGAACGGCGTGTAGTCCTGCGGCCTGACGATTTCGCCGGCGCCCATGATGCCGGCGCGCTCTTCGCGGCTGCGTCCATAGCAGACATCAGGTTCCGGATTCTTCGGATCGGCCACGCGCGCGTCCTTGCACTCCTTCGTGTCCACGGCGACGTGATCGAGGCCGAGCAGATGGCCGAACTCGTGCGTCGCCGTCGCGTGGGATATGCGCATGTCGCTGCGCGGCCGGCGCACGTCGGATTCGTACCAGTCGCTCGCATCGCTGCGCGTATCGCCCGGCTTGTTGTAGCGCACGCTGACTGCGTGGTGCTCGCCGCTCGTGACCGGCTGCAGGCGCACCACCACCGTGCTGCGCTGGCAGGGTTCGTTCTTCTGTGCGCACGCGCCGGAACGCGCCAGCAGATAGCGCATGCTCCAGCGCTCGGTGATCGCGTGCGCGGCTTCCTGCTGCCACTTGGCGAAACGCCCGGCCGGCCACGCGGCCGGGTCCTTCTGCACGAACTTGATGCGCATCGTCGCGAACAGCGTGCACGGCAGCGCACCCTTGGAAGTGATCGCTTCGCGGCGCGAAAGCTCGGCGGAGAACTTTCCCCAGCTGCCGTTCGTCACATCCCCGATCGACTGCTCGGCTTGCGGCGCAGGCTCGGCCGGTGCCTGCGCGGCCGCTTGCGTATACGGATTCGGCGGCGCGCTCGACTGACGCGCCAGCACCGGCGCGCGCGGCGACGGCGCGACGTTGCGGGCGGACGCCGACAGCACGCCGT